>JAWLGG010000151.1:0-6752 GCA_041685155.1 Chromatocurvus sp. | reverse complement strand
ATCAGCGCAGCAAACAGGTCATCTGGCTGAATCCGGAGTCGCGCCAGGCATGGGGGACCGGTGACTCAGAGATGCTGCGCTATCTCGGTGCCTGTCACTTCGCCGCCGAATGCAACAGCCTGCGGCAGCTGGAGCAGGTGGTTGACCAGCTATTACGGAGCACGCGGTAGCGTTGGTAGCGCTCGCGGCCTGATGCCTCTTTCCAACGATCACATTCCGCTGCCCTGCTCGCTTCGCGAGGTGGTTGCCCGACGCTTCCCGCAATCCGGAGGTGGAGCCGGAGGTGTAGTCCTTTCCCGCGCTGAAGTGATCAGGCTGCTTGGCAGACTGGGCGAGGACAGCGCATCACCGCTGATGAGCCTGCGCAGGCGTGCGGAAAGCGAGGGCGGTAGCGGCAACCTGGAGCCGATGCACGCCTCCGTGGTCGAGTGGATCACGCTGTCCTTCGAGTACTGGGAGGACAACTATCCCCTGGAACAGAAACTGGCCCGCGAGCTGCGCAAGCTGCTGCCCCTCGTCATCGCGCTGGCTGTGACTGACGATGACTTCTTCACCGCCGGCGCCCACCCGCTTCACCAGCTCCTCGATTGCCTGCAGCACAGTGCCGTTGGCTGGCAGCAGCGCCTCGACCGCGCGGGCCAGATGCTCGAGCAGCGCGTCGTGCGCGCCGTGGTCAGGGCGCGCGAGTGGTTCGATGACCGCTCCGTTGATTTTGCACACATCACGCGCGAACTGACCGCGGCAGCCGAGCGGGATGCCGCTCGTGCCCAGCGCATGGTGCAGCGACTTGCAGAGGCGGAAGCTGCCAGCCTGAAAACAGATCAGGTCAAGCGCGACGCAGCGGGCATCGTCAACAACGGTCTGGAAAAGTACGAGCTGCCCGCCGCCATCGGGGAATTCCTCAAAGGCCCCTGGTTTGACAGCGTGCAACTGGTGGCACTGAAGTTCGGCACGGACTCCCACGAATGGCGACAGGTTCAGCGCGCGACAGAACATCTGATGGAATCCGTACAGCCTCGTGAGCATGCCGACGAGTCCAACCGCGACCGGCTGGCCAACATAACCAAGCGCCTGCCACATGAACTCCGGGAGTGGCTGATCAGCCTGCAGCACGACCCGGATGCGGCAGATGATGCCATCGGCCTGGTCGAATACGCACACCTGCGCCTGAGGCACGGCCAGAACCTTGGACTGACGCGGATACCCCCCATTCCCGTCGCCGGTTCCCGGCGCGGCGGTGAAGCGCAGGAAGACAACGATGCGGAACTGCACAACGGGCAGTGGTTCCTGATGCAGGACGAAGAGGGTGAGCTGCGCGCGCAGCTCACCCTGCAGCTGGAGGAAGGGCATCATCTGCTGTTTACCAATGTCGTGGGGCTGAAGGCGCTGGACCTGCGCCGCGACGAGTTCCTCCGCCGCTTGCGCGAGAAGCGCGCACGTCCGCTGCCCACCGAGGATTCGTTCAGCCTGTCACTGGCCGCCACGGCAGGCATCGACAGCGATGACCGGCTGCGCGCCCTCATCGATCCCTCGTTCGTACCGGAAACCGCCGAATGGGATGCCGCCGAGGCGGACGACACGGAACCGGATACCGACGACCTTGCTGACGCCGCCATCGTCCCGCATCCTCACCCACCAGGGCCCCCCGCAATGCGGCCGGATGCGGGTGCGCCGCCGCGGCAACGACAGCCGGCGGACGTCGCACCGCGGCCTGCCCCGGTAGCACAGCCGGAGGCGGAAGAATGGGAGGAGGAACTGCCCAGCCTGAACCGGGGGGCACCGCCGAGCGCGCCGGAACCGGATGCAGTCGAGGTTGAGTCCCTCGAGTTGACAATGACAGACGACGATGAAACCGGACGGCAGGTACCGCCCATCGAGAGGCCGCCGGCACCGCGGGCCCAGACGCCGCGCCCCCCGGAAGCAGAGAGCGGCGCCGCCCCGGCCCGCGCCGGGCGGGCACATCCACCATCGGCTCACGCAGAGCCCGCCCAGGGCAGCGATGCCAGCTCGCGCCCGGCCGGTACCGGTCGCCGTCGCGCCGCCGACCCGGACATGGATGTCCCCATGG
The DNA here is from genome assembly GCA_041685155.1 of Chromatocurvus sp. Lineage (GTDB taxonomy): Bacteria > Pseudomonadota > Gammaproteobacteria > Pseudomonadales > Halieaceae > Chromatocurvus. The sequence continues at coordinate 4,684 of JAWLGG010000151.1, read as the reverse complement.
GGGCCTGGCTCGGCTTCCACGATGGCGAGACGCCGATCATGGCCAAGCTTGCCGTCTACGACCCGCGCCGGGACAACTATATTTTCGTCAACCGCCGCGGTATCGCGCTGCGCGAGCTGACCCGGAGTGAGCTCCTGGCGTTGATTGACGAGGGCCTGGTGGACATCCTGGAAACACGTTCGTACTTCCGCGACGAGGTACAGCGCGCCCGGGGGCAGCACAATGATTGATCTGCGGGGGGTTCACCATGGCAGGCACTAACAGCCGCCACTATTGCCGGCTTCCTCTGGAGAGCACAGTCTTCATCGAGCTGGAATCGCCACCACCGGGCAGCCTCGGTCCGGGAAAAGTCGTGCGCTGCCACACGCTGGAGGTATCGCTCTGGGGTCTTCGGGTGCAGATAGACCAGCGCGTTACCGTCGGCGCCATCCTGCAGATAGGTGTCGATATTCCAGGCAACGAGGAGCCCTTCTACCTGGTCGGACAGGTTCGCTGGCGCATGCAGGAAAAGGACAAGCCTGGCAGCTGGATCGCCGGCTTTGAAATCCTGAACGCCGCCGGCTCGGATCTGGAGCACTGGGAAAATGCCCTGCAGGTCATGGAAGTCCGCGAGGACAGCTGATTTGCCGGGCATCTGTACTCACCGCACGTTCGCCGCTACACTTTTGCACCGCACTGGCGGCCCCCGCCACCGCATGCGGCGATGACTCAGGCACAGGACGCTCACTTTGACACCCCACTGGCAACAACAGCTGCAGCAGCTGACTGCAGACCACCCCGATTTGCTCAACAGCCTGCAACGGGGGGTGGAGAAGGAGAGCCTGCGCATCTCCGCGGAAGGCACGCTTGCACAGACGCCGCATCCCCGTGCGCTGGGTTCGGCGCTCACCCACGGCGCGATCACAACGGACTACTCCGAAGCACTGATGGAATTCATCACCCCGGTAAGTACCGGTATAGACATAACGCTGAACACGCTTGCCGATATCCACAGCTATGTCTATCGGCACCTCGGCAACGAGCGACTGTGGGCGGCCAGCATGCCCTGCATCGTCTCCGGCGACGCCGGCATTCCGGTGGCGCAGTACGGTTCCTCCAATGTTGCGCGCATGAAAACGGTCTATCGGCTGGGGCTGGGGAATCGCTATGGCCGCACGATGCAGGCCATCGCCGGCATTCACTACAATTTCTCCATGCCCGACAGCTATTGGGAGGCCGCATGGGAAGCCGATGGCTCACCGGGCAGGCGGCAGGATTACATCACCGGGCGCTACCTTGGGCTGATTCGCAACTTTCACCGCTGGTCCTGGCTGCTCATCTACCTGTTCGGTGCCTCGCCGGCAGTGTGTGCGAGCTTCATGCGCGGCCGCGGCCAGCAAAGCGCCCTGCAGGCCTTCGACAACGAAGGCAACACACTGTACCTGCCCCACGCGACTGCCCTGCGCATGGGCGGGCTGGGCTACAACAGCGCCGCGCAGCGGGGCCTGAACGTGTGCTACAACACGCTGGACAATTACATTCAGGCCCTGAAGAACGCGATTATGCAGCCGCACGCAGCGTACGCGGCGTATCCGGCAGGGGAGAACGGCGACTACCAGCAGCTCAACAGCAGCCTGCTGCAGATAGAGAACGAGTTCTACAGCACGATCAGACCCAAGCGGGTCACGGCGTCGGGAGAGACGCCTCTCGCCGCCCTGCACCGCGCCGGTATCGAGTACATCGAGGTACGCTGCCTCGATGTCAATCCCTTCCTGCCGGAGGGCATTGACGCGGAGACCATTCGCTTCCTCGACATCTTCCTGCTGCACTGCCTCACCTGTGACAGCGAACCCTGCAACGAGCAGGAGCAGGCGCTGCAAGATGCCAATCTGGAGGCTGTGGTCAACCGGGGGCGCGAGCCCGGACTCGCGCTCGATACCCTGGACGGACCCGTATCCATGGCGGCACTGGCACAGGAACTGACGCAGACGCTGGCCGCCACGGCGCAGGCGCTGGATGCTTCACACGGTGGCAGTGAGTATCGACGGGCCCTGGAATCACAGCAGCGCAAGATCGCAGATCCGGACCTGACCCCCTCGGCACGCCTGCTGGCCGAAATGCGCGAGCACGACATACCCTTCTATCGGCTGGGACTGAACTACAGCAATCGCTGGGCGGACTATTTCCGCTCGCGTGACCTGTCTCCCGCCACACTGGCAGCCCTGGATGCGGAGAGCGCGCGCTCACTGGAAGCGCAGAGCACGCTGGAACATAACGAGACGCGGGACTTTGCCGCCCACCTGGCAGCCTATTACGATCAGTATGCGACGCTCTAGCGCCGCCAGCGCAATCCCAGACCCATCGCAGGAGCCACCATGCACGTGCTGACGCAGAAACGCCCGGTCTTTCTCGCGCTCTTCCTGATTCCCGTCGTGGCCATGGGCTTCGCCGTGCTGTTTCTGCAGCAGGCACTGGGGCTTGCTCCCTGCCCCCTGTGCATTACCCAGCGCGTATTCGTCATCCTGGTGGGCCTGTTTGCCCTGGTGGCCTTCATCCACAACCCGCCCGGCGTTGGCCGCCGGGTCTATGCCGCGCTGTGCACGCTGGCCGCCGTGGGCGGTGCCGCGGTGGCCGGGCGCCACGTCTGGCTGCAGAGCCTCCCCGAAGACCAGGCACCGGCCTGTGGCCCCAGCCTGGAATACATGCTGGACACACTGCCGCTGAGCGAGACCTTCGCGCTGGTGATGATGGGGGATGGGAACTGCGCGGAGACGCAGTGGACCTTTCTCGGCCTGAGCATACCGGAGCAGACACTCGGCCTGTTCGCCGTGCTGATCGCGCTCAGTCTCTGGCAGATGCTCAGGCGCTGAACGGAAAAAGTCGCTGTGGAGAAAAGCGGCGCCGACGCCGGTCGGTCAAGGCATGACACCGTGAATCAGCTCCAGCGCCGGCCAGCGTGCCGGCGCGGAGCGCCCTGTATCAGCCTTCGCCGCCCTCTTCGCCCTCTGCGGCGGCGTCAGACTGGCTGGGGATCGACAGCAGTTCCACCTCGAAGGTGAGTGCGGCATTCGGACCGATAACCTGACCCGCGCCACCCGCGCCGTAGGCCAGCTCCGGCGGAATAAACAGCTTCCACTGGGAACCCGCCGGCATCATCTGCAGCGCTTCCGTCCAGCCGGCAATCACCTGCCCTACACCGAAGGTCACGGGCTCGCCTCGCTTGTAGGAGGAATCGAACTCGGTGCCATCCAGGAGCTTGCCGCTGTAGTGGACTTCCACGGTATCGTCGGGCCCGGGCGTCGCGCCCTCGCCCATTGTCATCACCTCGTACTGGAGGCCGGATTCAGTGGTCTTGACCCCCTCGCGCTGGGCATTCTCAGCCATGAAGGCTTCTGCCTCCTGGGCATTGGTGGCCGCCTGTGCCTCCTGGTTGGCTTTCTGCTCCGCCTCCAGCTGCTCCTGGAAGGCCATCATTTCCGCCTGTATCTCTTCCTGTGTCAGACGCTGCTCGGCACCGGAGAAGGCATCGCGCAGCCCCAGCGTGAAGGCATCGATATCCATCTCCATGCCGTCTGACGCCATGTTGCGTCCGAGGCCGAGGGCAACGCCGTAGCTGAGTCGCTTGGTCGGGGTATCGAGCGTGACCTCGGCATCGGAAGCGGCGGCATCGTTCTCCTGCGAACCCTCGTCGCAGGCCTGGAGTCCCAGTGTCAGCGCCGCGATGGCGAAGGGAAGTATGGCTTTCTTCATAAGTTGATCCATTGGTTGTGAGTGATAAATCGGCAGGCGAATGGTACTACCCCAGCCGGCATTCAGCTACCCCGCGGATTCCCGCCACATCACCGCGGCAGCGCTGTCGAGGAAGGAGGCCAGCGCGTTGATGCAGGCGGTATCCTGCCGCCCGGGATCGAGGCACAGAATTTCACAGTTGTCGCGCAGCAACGCAGCGCCGGGCTCGTCCCGGGGCAGCGGCAAGGCCTCATCCAGAAGCGACTGCAGCGTCTCCACCTCGCTGCGCTCGGCGTCCAGCTCCAGTGACTTGATGCGCTCCCGCAGGGCCTGCGCCGACAGCCGATCACGCCAGCGACGACGCAACGCACGCAGGGGCAGGACCACCTCGACGCGCCATTCCCGCGTCTGTGCCGCCATGCGCCGGGCCAACGCCGGGGGCAGCCGCAGACCATCCCGCGCCAGCAGCGCGGCGCTCAGCAGCAGGAGGACATCCGCATCGCAGCTGTCCTGCACCGCAATGCACGCCGCTGCCACGCCCGGCGCCGCATACAGGTCGAGCATTCCCTCCCAGAGCTCCGGCACCTCGCCCTCTCTATCCGTCAATCTGTCTTCTCCAGGTGGGCCAAGGGTTCAGTCAGTTCATGTCGAGAGCTGCAACGATTTCCGGCGATGCTGGTGGACCTGCCCTGCGCACCGTAGAATCCGCAGCATGATCATACTACGCGACATCACCCTGCGCCGGGGGGAACACCTGCTCTTCGCGAACAGTTCGGCGACGCTGCAGGCGGGCCAGCGCATCGCGCTGATCGGTGCCAACGGCAGCGGCAAGTCCAGCCTGTTTTCCCTGCTGCTGGGTACGCTGGGCGCAGACGCCGGCCACATCGATGGCATCGAGGGGCTGCGCATTGCCCACATGGCCCAGGAGGTCGAGGCCAGCAGCGCCAGCGCCGCCGACTATGTCCTGCAGGGCGAC
>JAWLGG010000150.1:0-6762 GCA_041685155.1 Chromatocurvus sp. | reverse complement strand
AGCGCGGCATCCTGTATTCGCCGGCGGTGGCCCCCTCGCTGTGGCGTCAGCTGCGGCTCACGCTGTGCGATGCCGCGGCGCAGAAGATCACCGCGGTGCTCGGCAGCCAGCGCGCGCCAGAGGTCTTCCTGCTCGCCGACGTGCTCAATGTGCTCGGCCGGCCGCTGGGGGTGGGGCAGGGCAACTACCCCACCTGCCAGTCCACGCGCGCCCTGTCCATGTGGGCCTTCGGCGCGCCCGCCGAGCTGCTCAGGATGGTCGCCTGGGCGGCGCGGGACGACGAGATCGTGATGCGCTTCGAGGGCGACAGTGTTTCCTCCCGCGACCTTGGCACCGGCCTTGCAGCGGAGCCCCCCGTGGACGTGGACGCGGTCTCCCTGATCACGGTGCCCCACCTCGATCGCATCTATTTTGAAATGGGGCGCCGCAGCGCTGGCCGCGGCGAGGATCCGCACAAGTGGGTCAACGCCGAGTTCCACGGCGACCATGTGGGCCATGGCTTTCGTATCGCGGTGGATGTGTCTACCGGCGGCCTGAAGGACTTTGAGGGGTTCATCCGCGATTTCTACGCCGCATACCATCCCTTCTACAACGGCAACATTCCGGTGATCCATCCGCAGCCCGCGGGAATCGCCGTCACCGACAGCGCGTCGCGCTTTCTCGGCTGGCACGCCATCACCATCCAGCGGCTCGCGTTCGACCCGGGTGGGGCGATGCGTGTATACTTCTTCAATCCCAACAATGACAGTGGTCAGGACTGGGGACAAGACATCGTCACATCTACCCAGGGCAACGGGGAACTCTACGGAGAAGCGTCACTACCTGTTGCCCAGTTCGCATCCCGGTTATACGTCTTTCATTACGACCCGCTCGAGAAGGGCGAACCGACCGACATCCCAGCCACTGAAGTGTCCCTGGCCATGCGCCTTGCGCAGGCGAGCTGGGCATTGGGACGATAGTCCGAAGATTCCTGGGACTTGAAAGTGACAGTACGGCAGGCAACCGAGCGTCAGGATGTTTCATCAAGGCAAAAGGAGAGCCTCACATGTCGAAATCAACAGAACCCGCCCCGATTTCCAACGATGTTTCCGGGTGGATCGACCCGACCATGGATTCCGTCAAGGGCACGGAAACGCCCAAGGATCCGAACAAGGGCTACATCGCGCTGCTGGGCTGGAGCGTGAACGCGATAAAGGCCGCGCAGAAGTTCGACCGCCGCTACGTGGTGGTCGCCCCCGACTGGGCCGCCGATTTCTGCGAGGCCAACAAGATTCCGTATATCCCCTGGGACTTCGTGCGCCTGAACGACCGTTCCCTGGAAATCGCGGAGACCCTCAAGTCGGAGGGCGTCGATGTGGCCATCCCGCTGTTCGAGGAAACGGTTGAGTGGTCCGGCGCGATCAACTCCGTGCTCATGGGCAACCCGCGCATGTACGGACAGTCCATTCTCTTCCGCGACAAGGCGCTGATGAAGCGCCGCGCGCAGCTCGGCGGCATTCGCGTGGGGATTTTCGAGGAAGCGCACGAGAAGGAAGACGTGGTGCGCTTCATGAAGCGCGTCAACCAGACCCTGCTCAAGCTCGACGGCGACCCGGATGACCCGATTCACGTGAAGGCCTTCGACAAGGCGGGCTGTCTCGGGCATCGCATGATCCGTACCATGGAGGAGATCGACTACATTCCGGATGAAGAGTATCCGCTGCTCATGGAGAGCCACCTGGACGGCTGGGAATTTGCCGTAGAGGCCTGGATCCATGACGGCGAGATCAAGTTTCTCAACATCTCCGAGTACGTGACCCTGGGCTATTCGGTGTTCGTGCCAGCCACCAACGAACTGGAAACCTGGCGCGACGCGATCACAAAACAGATCGAAAAGCTGATCAAGACCTTCGATATCCAGTTCGGCCTGATCCACCCGGAGTACTTCGTCACGGCCGACGGCGAGATGTACTTCGGTGAGGTGGCCTATCGCCCGCCCGGTTTCAAGGCCTTCGAGCTGATCGAGCGCGCCTATGGCTTCAGTGCCTACCAGGCCTCCATGCTGGTGTTCGACCCCAAGAGCACGAAGGAGGAGGTCGACGCCTTCTTTCCGAAGGAGGTGGTCGATGCGAAAGGCTATGCCGGCTGCTTTGGCGTCTACCCGCGACGCCGCGTGGTCAGCAAGCTGGAAATGCCGAAGGAGACCATCGAGCATCCGTACTTTGAGTCCCACGAACTGGTGGCGCCCGCCGAAGAGACCGTGCCCGACCGGTCCGCCTTCGGCACGCACTGGGGCCTTGTGTTCTTCTACGGTGACGATCCCATCAAGATGCGGGATCTGCTCAAGGCGCAGGAGGAGCTGGACTTCTACGTCTAGCCTGCATGGCTCATCGAGAGGCACCGCCGGAAATGGGCAGGACGCAGGTCCTGCCCATTTTCGTTCAGCCCTGAATCAGGCGTCGCTGCAACAGTGCCTGCATATCTTTTCATTACCTTGGTGGCTTGAAAACCGATCGCTCTGGAAACACCATGAGGGCTCGGCACCTCGCACGATGTGAAGCCGGCCGGCCCCCTTGGCCCAGGAGCCAGACCCGCATGTCGCCATTGTTCAATGAAACCACGGAAATCACCGACAGCGTGCTCAATGTGATTGCGCACATGCCCACGGCCAGCCTGCCGACGCTCATCGATGGTGGCTTCGGCGCGCGGCTGGGCGACGCCCAATATATGCGCCTGGCAGTCCTTCTGGCGCAGAAAAGCCATGACGAGGGCGGCTGCCCCATCGGCGCCGTCATCGTCCACAATGCAACCCGGCGCATCCTCGGCAAGGGGCACAATACCCTGGTGCAGGAGAACCACCCCTACAACCACGGCGAGACAGCGGCCATGCGCGATGCCGGCCGGCAGGATTTCAGCGCGACAACGCTCTTCACCTCGTTAAGCCCCTGTCAGGTCTGTGCAGGCCTGCTCGCCATGCGCGGTTTTTCCCGCGTCGTGATTGGCGACGTCAGCAACGCCTCCGGCACGGAAGCCTTTCTCACGGAGCAGGGCGTGCAGGTGGATATCCTGGAGGACGCGATGGGGATTGCCCTGTACGGGGCGTTCCGGCGCGAGCGGCCCGAGCTTGACCTGGAGGACTGGCGGGGGCTCGCCGCGGTGAACAGGCACATCCCGGATGGCGGATGATATTCTTCTACACACGGGTCGAGAGCACCGGTCGGGAACAGGGGACTATAGGACATGCACAAGGTTATCGCGGTATCTGGCGCCACTGGCGGGCTCGGCTCAGCCATCTGTCGCCAACTGGCATCAGCGGATCACCACCTCCTGCTCGGCTACCACAGCCGGGAGGACACGGCAAAGGAACTGGCGTCGACCATCGCCAGTGACGGTGGCAGTGCCAGTGTTCACGCGGTCGACCTCTGCGATACGCAACAGGTCGACCGTTTTCTCGCGCATGCCGCCAGCCTGGGATCGGGTCTGGCCGGTTTGGTCAATGCCACCGGCCCCGCCATCCCCTTGCGACCGCTGACTGAAATCAGCAGCGCGGAGTTTCGTCACATCATGACCGCGGATGTGGAGGGCGCCTTCAATCTGCTCACCGCGGCGGGGAAGCTGCTCGCCGGCAGCGGCGGTGGTGCGATGGTGCAGTTGCTGACGACCGCGGTGCTGCGCACGCTGGAGAACGACGCCATGTCCGGCATACCCAAGACCGCCATCATGGGTATTGTGCGCCAGCTTGCCCGGGAGCTCGGTCCGCAGAACGTGCGCGTGAACGGGATCGCCCCCGGCGTGATCGACGCCGGCATCGTGCACAGTTCGTTTACCGCCGACCCGGTGGCAGAAGGGGTGATCAACGATTGCCTGGCAAAGACGCCCATGCCGCGCATGGGTCGGCCCGCGGAGGTCGCCGCCCTTGCCGCCTTCCTCCTGGGCGACAGCGCCGCGTACATCAATGGGCAGATCATCGGCATCGACGGGGGTTACAGCGCATGAATGCCTCGGGTTGATGGGGGCCTGGAAGAACCGCGACGCCATGTGCACGACGCTCCGGCACCTGTGGCCGTTCTCGCGCCGGGTGGTGCGCAACTTCGTGCGCAATCACGGCGTTCTGCTGGCGGGGGGTGTGGGTTACAACGTGCTGCTGTCGGCGGTGCCCCTGCTGGCCCTGCTCGGCGTACTGCTGACCCGCGTGGTGAACGAGGAGCAACTGCTGGAGGTCATGGCGATCCAGGCCCAGCACTTCGCGCCGGGTCATGCCGACCTGTGGCTGGATGCCGTGCGCGCCTTCCTGGAATCCCGGGATATCATCGGCATTGCCGCTATCCCCGTCCTGCTGTTTTTCAGTTCCTTTGCCTTTCGCATGCTGGAGGACGCCATAGCGATTATCTTCGTGCTGCCCGAGCACCCGCGGCGCAGCATCTGGTTCTCGGCGGTTCTGCCCTATGTGTTTATCCTGGTGCTGGGCATCGGCCTGCTGACGCTGACCCTGCTGTTCGCCTTCGTCAATGCGATTTACGAAGAGCCCGGCGTGATTCTCTATCTGCTCAGCTTCCTCAGCGTGTTTTTCATGTTCAGCGCCATCTACAAGGTCCTGCCCATCATGCGCATTTCACCGCGCCGGGCCGTGGTCGGGGGGCTGGTGGCGGCAATTCTCTGGGAGGCGACGCGGGTGGTCATGATGTACTACTTCGTGAACGTCTCGTTCGTCAATGCGATCTATGGCTCGCTGGCCACCATCATCGTCCTGCTGATCAGCCTGGAGGTCGGGTCCATTATCCTGTTGCTGGGTGCGCAGGTTATTGCCGAGCTGGAGCGCAGCGAGCGGGCAGGATTACCCTGGCATGCGGAGTCGAAGGGCTGGTAGCGCTGCCGGGTACTTGAGACAGATGCCATTGGTTGAGATAATGGAGAGCTGGCGATGAGGTCGCTGCAGGTAAAAAAAACACAGGCGAGAACAACAGCGACTTTTTAATGACAGAGCTAGATATCAGCAGGCTGGCGGCTCTCACTCTTCGCTTCCGGGAGTTCCATCGACTGAGCCTCAGTCGCTATGAGTCGTACGACGTTCTGTATGCCGACTATCTGAAAACAGGGCTCAGTCTATTTGGCATGTCGGTCGGTATCATCAGCCGAATAGCGGGAGATCAGTACACCATTCTTGCCGTGGAGCCCGAGACAACCACGTTTTCCGCGCAGGACGTGGTCCCTCTCGGCGATACCTACTGTTCAGTCGTGTTTGCCAGGAATCAGTCTGTCGCCGTGAATAACGCGGCCACTGATGCAGAACTTCAGGTTCACCCTGCCTACACAAATTCGAGATTGGAGGCCTACCTCGCTACCCCGATTCGAGTGAATGGGGAAATATTCGGAACCCTGAACTTCACATCGCCGGAGAGTCGTGAGCAACCTTTCGACTTCACTGATATCGAGCTGATTGAACTCATGGCGGGACGAATCGGACAAATCCTGGAGCAGCATCAACTCGATCGCGAAAAGCGACTCGCTCTCAGTCAGCTGCGCGAGAATACCGTGCTGTTTGAAAGTGCGTTTGTGTACGCCGCAATCGGAATGGCCCTGCTTAGTCCAGAGGGTCGGTGGCTGCGTGTCAATCGGGCGGTGACAACGATTTTCGGCTACACGGAAGACGAATTGCTTGCGATTGACTTCCAGTCACTAACACATCCTGATGACCTCGACGCCGACCTTGGGTGTCTGCATGAGATGCTTGAGGGAAAGCGCAACACCTACCGGATGGAAAAGCGCTACTTTCACAAGAATGGCCATGAAATCCGTGCTCTTCTGAGTGTCTCGATGATTCGGGGCGAAAATGACGCTCCCCAATACTTCGTCTCGCAGATTCAGGACATCACTGCGCAGAAGCAAGCGGAAGCCGAGCTGATTGGCCGGCAGAAAGAGCTGGAGATGCTCAACCAGCGCCTGGAATTGCTGTCGACAACGGATCCACTGACCCAGTTGGGGAACCGGCGTGTCCTGGATGAAAGGCTGCAGGATGAACTGCAGCGGAGCACACGAAGCGGGCAGCCGCTGTCAGTATTGATTGTCGATGTCGACCACTTCAAGCGCTATAACGACAGCTATGGCCATCCGGAGGGCGATGTTGCTCTGCGAAAGCTGGCAGATGCGCTGAAGCGGGTCGCCAGAAAGAATGATGTGGTTGTGCGTCAGGGTGGGGAGGAGTTTGCCCTGCTGCTGCCGCACACGGACGAGTCCGGCTGCTGCAATGTAGCGAGGCGCCTCTCTGAAGCAGTCGCCCGACTGGATGGGCTGCGGGCTCCAATAACGATAAGTACCGGGGGGGCGACCCTGAGCGCCCAGTACCTGTCGGCTGCGGTGCAGCAGGATGGCTTGCTCGTGAAGTGCGCGGACAAGGCGCTGTATTGCGCCAAACGAGAGGGTCGGAACCGGCATTGCCAGGCGCCCCCGGTTGAGGGCGTTGTCGCGACCGCCTGATGAATCACGGTACGCCGCAGGTCGGCTCAGGGCGCATCGTTTTTCTCTGATTGATCCAGCAGGTTTTTCTTTTCTTTCTTCGCACGCTTCTGCTCCTCCATACGCTCGCCGAAGCGCATGCCGCGCACGTAGGCGCGCACGAACAGGCCAATACCTGCGAGGAGCAGCGCAATGAGGAGGAGGGCGATCGGGGTGGTCATGGTGCGGCCTCTTCTGGGTTGCAGTGGATTTTTGCTTTCTGCCAGTTTAACCGGTTCGCGGCCAGGGTGGTTATTGCCAGTGGCTGTGGCCTTGAAATAGTGTAAATAC
>JAWLGG010000149.1:0-6764 GCA_041685155.1 Chromatocurvus sp. | reverse complement strand
GCCTGTATGATCCCGGCGCGGCCATTGATGATGGCGGCGGTGGGGAAATCCGGCCCGGGAATATGCTCCATCAGTTCGTCGATGGTGATGTCGGGGTTCTTCATCAGCGCCAGGCAGCCGCTGATGACCTCGTTCAGGTTGTGCGGCGGAATGTTGGTGGCCATGCCGACCGCGATGCCCGAGGAACCGTTGATCAGCAGGTTGGGCACGCGCGCCGGCAGGACCGCGGGAATGCGCTCGGTGCCGTCGTAGTTGTCGACGAAATCCACCGTCTCCTTGTCGAGATCCGACAGCATGGAGTGGGAGATTTTCTGCATGCGGATTTCGGTGTAGCGCATGGCTGCGGCGGAGTCGCCGTCGATGGAACCGAAGTTGCCCTGACCGTCCACCAGCATATAGCGCATGGAGAATTCCTGGGCCATGCGCACGATGGTGTCGTACACCGCGGAGTCGCCGTGGGGATGGTATTTACCGATGACGTCGCCCACCACCCGGGCGGACTTCTTGTAGGGCTTGTTCCAGTCGTTGTTGAGCTCGTTCATGGCGAAAAGGACGCGCCGGTGCACGGGCTTGAGGCCGTCGCGCACGTCGGGCAGGGCGCGCCCGACGATGACGCTCATGGCGTAGTCGAGGTAGGACTGCTTGAGCTCGTCCTCGATGTTGACCGGCGAGATTTCCCTGGCGATATCACCCATAAATCAGACATTCCCTGTGCACGACTGGCTGAGCAAAACGGCGCTGTCACGCGGTGCCATACACCAACGTATGAAAGGCAATTGGGGTTGCCGTCACGGCCCGGTTGCAAGCCTGCCAGTATACGGGCTGCCAGTGCTTTTCGCCATGTTTTTAACCACTTACACGCGTCGGGCAGGGGAGAGGCGGAATTAGCGGTTATACTGTGGCCCGCGCTCGCCGCGACACCGCAGGGACATCACCGCAAGCGGCAGTGGCGGCCCCCTCAAACCGCGTCACAGACAGGGCTGAACATGCACGACACCCCCGCCCGCGCCGACCTTGTCATCCATCCTCGATGGGTGGTTCCGGTCGAGCCAGAGGGCCGCGTACTCGAGAACACCAGCGTGGTCGTGAACCAGGGGCGCATTGCGGCGCTGCTGGACAGCGACGAGGCCCGTCGTATCGAGGCCGGGCGCAGCCTCGAACTGCCGCAGCAGGTGCTGCTGCCCGGCCTGGTCAATGCGCACGGCCATGGCGCCATGAGCCTGCTGCGCGGCTACGCCGACGACCTGCCGTTGATGCCCTGGCTGGAAGAGCATATCTGGCCCGCCGAGACCCGCTACGTCGATGCAGGATTCGTGCGCGACGGGGTGCGCCTGGCCATTGCCGGCATGCTGCGCAGCGGCACCACGACCTGCAGCGACATGTATTTCTTCCCGGAGCAGGCTGCCGGGGAGTACCGCGCCGCCGGTATGCGCGCCCAGATCGCATTTCCGATCTTCGACTTCGCCTCCGCCTGGGGCTCCGGGCCCGACGACTACCTGGCGCGGGGCCTGGCCCTGATCGACGAGTACCGCCACGCCGACCTCCAGGACATCGTCTTCGGGCCCCACGCACCGTACACCGTGTCCGAGGCGACCCTGGCCCGGGTCGCCACCCTCGCGGCGGAGCTGGATGTCGGCGTACATATCCACCTGCACGAGACGGCGGCCGAGGTGCTGCAGGCGGTTGAGCGCTGCGGCGAGCGCCCCGTGGACACCCTCAACCGCATCGGCCTGCTGGGGCCCCGCACCCAGTGCGTGCACATGACCGATCTCGGCGACCAGGACATTGCCCTGCTTGCGGCAACCGGCAGTCACGTGGTGCACTGCCCCCACTCGAACATGAAGCTGGCGTCCGGCACCTGCCCGGTGTCGAGGCTGCTCGCCGCCGGCGTGAACGTGGCCCTGGGGACCGATGGCGCTGCCAGCAACAACAGTCTGAACCTGTTTCTGGAAATGCGCAGCGCCGCCCTCCTCGGCAAGCTGGCGGCCCGCGATCCCGCCGCGCTCCCGGCGGCGACGGTGCTGACCATGGCCACCCTCGGCGGCGCCCGCGCCCTCGGCCTGGACGACCGGATCGGCAGTCTGCTGCCCGGCAAGCAGGCCGACATGATCGCCGTTGACCTGTCGGGCAGCGCGACACAACCGGTCTACAACCCGATCTCCCAGCTCGTCTACGCCTGCACCGGCGGCGAAGTCACGCACAGCTGGGTCGCAGGACGCGCGCTCCTGCAGGATAATGGACTGACCAGCATCGACGAAGCCGCGGTGCGCCGCCGCGCCGCGCACTGGTGCAACACCATCTCCGCAGGAGGACAGCAGCCGACATGACAGCCCAAGAGAATGTGGATGCCCGCGAAATCGCCAAATTCGAGGCCCTGGCCTCGCGCTGGTGGGATACGGACGGGGAGTTCCGCCCGCTGCACGAGATCAATCCCCTGCGCGCCAACTTCATTGATGAGACCTCGCCGGTCGCGGGTCAGCGCCTGCTGGACGTGGGCTGCGGCGGCGGGATTCTCTCCGAGGCCATGGCACAGCGGGGTGCCACCGTCACCGGCATCGACATGGGCGAGGCACCGCTGTCGGTTGCCCGCATCCACCAGCTGGAGTCCGGAGTGGAGGTGGACTACCGCCAGTCCACGGCGGAAGCCATGGCGGCGGCGCATCCCGGCGAGTTCGACATCGTCTGCTGCCTGGAGATGCTCGAGCACGTCCCCGACCCGGCGGCGGTGGTCGAGGCCTGCGCGCAGCTGGTCGTACCCGGCGGGTCACTGTACTTCTCCACCATCAACCGCAACCCCAAGGCCTTCCTGTTCGCCATTGTCGGCGCCGAGCATATCCTGCGCCTGCTGCCCGCCGGCACCCACGAATACAGCAAGTTCATCCGGCCCTCCGAGCTCGCCGGCTGGCTGCGCCGGGCGGGGCTTGTGCTGGAGGGTATGACCGGACTCACCTACAACCCCGTGACCCGGCGCTACCGCCTGGAGCCCGGGGATGTGTCGGTCAACTACATGCTGCGCGCAACGCGACCGGCATGAGGCATCCCGGGGAGTCCCTGCGGGCGGTCATCCTGGATCTCGACGGCACCCTGGTCGACACCGCGGATGATTTCGTTCCCGTGGTGCAGACCCTGCGCGCGGAACACGCGCTCGCCCCGCTGCCCGCGGCGAGCATCCGCAACACCGTGTCCAACGGCGCGCGCGCCCTGGTCACGCTGGCGCTGGGCCTGCGCGAGGGCGACAGCGGCTTCCCGCAGCAGCTGGACAGGCTCCTGCATCTGTACGCCGGCATTCTCGGCACGCATTCACGGCTGTTTCCCGGCGTGCAGGCCCTGCTTGATGCGCTGCAGGACGCCGGCTTGCCCTGGGGCATCGCCACCAACAAACCGTCGCGCTTTACCCTGCCGCTGCTGGACAGGCTGGCCCTGAACCCGATGCCTGCCAGCGTGGTCTGCGCCGACCAGGTCAGCCGCAGCAAGCCGGATCCCGAATGCCTTTTGCGCAACAGCGCCGAGCTGCGCTGCGTACCGGCCGATGCGATCTATATCGGCGACCACGCAAGGGATATCGAGGCCGGCCGCAATGCCGGCATGTTTACCATCGCCGCCACCTACGGCTACATCGAGGACGGCGACAACCCCGTCCTCTGGGGTGCCGATGCCAGCGCCGGGGACGCGCACGCCCTGGTCGACCTGGTCTTCAATGCGGCAGCCCAGCCTTCCGCCACCGCCTGACACCCGGAGCTCCCCGACATGGACAAGCACACGATTCCCGATGGTTACATCCCCGCAGCAGACCTGCTGGCCGCAAGAACCGTGCTGGTGACCGGCGCCGGCGACGGCATTGGCCGCGCCGCGGCGCTGGCCTACGCCGCCCACGGTGCCACGGTCATACTCTCCGGACGCAGCGTGGACAAGCTCGAGGCGACCTACGATGCCATCGAGGCGGCCGGTGGACCCCAGCCGGCGATCTTCCCGCTGGATCTCGCCACGGCCGGTGAAGCGGAGGCCGGACAGATGGCGGAAGCCATCGGCAGTACCTTTGATCATCTCGACGGGCTGCTGCACAACGCCGGCGTCCTGGGCGAGCGGCGACCCATTGCCAGCGCCAGCTGGAAAGCCTGGCAGGAGGTCATGCAGGTGAACGTGAGCAGCCAGTTCCTGCTCACCCGGGCCCTGCTGCCGCTGCTGGAGGCGTCGGCCAGGGCGAGCGTCGTCTTCACCTCGTCCGGGGTCGGCCGCAGGGGGCGGGCGTACTGGGGTGCCTATGCAGTATCCAAGTTCGCGACGGAGGGTCTGATGCAGGTGCTCGCCGATGAGCTGGAGAATACCAGCGGTATCCGCGTCAACAGCCTGAATCCCGGGGCGACCAACACAGCGATGCGGCGCGCGGCCTATCCCGGCGAGGTGCCCACGGACAACCCCCCGCCCGAGGACATCATGCCAGCCTACCTGTACCTGATGGGAGACGACAGCGCGGGCATCACCGGAACCGCGTTCAACGCCCGATAACGGCGCTTGTGCGGCTGAACGTTACCGGCCTTCCCGCGTCTTCGGCGAGCGCCCGCGGGGCTTGTCCGGGGCACGCTTGCGGGCTGCCGGGGACCTGGCTGCCGCGGCGCCGGCCCTGACCTTCTTGCGCAGCTGCCGCTCCATCCCCAGACGCTCTCCCGCCGTCGCGCGCTTCAGTTTCTTCGCCTGCAGGCCGGCCATGCGATACAGGCTCTTGACCTCCTTGCGCTCGAGCTCGACCCACTGGCCCTGCTTGACCCGGGAAGGAATGAACACCTCGCCATAGCGCACGCGCTTGAGTCGTGACACCGTCAGGCCCTGCGACTCCCAGAGCCGCCGCACCTCGCGGTTGCGCCCCTCCATGATGACGACATAGAACCAGCGGTTGATGCCCTCGCCGCCGCCGTCCTGTATATCCGTGAAGCGGGCGACGCCATCTTCCAGCATCACGCCGTCGAGCATGCGCTGCAGCATGTCGGGGGTGACTTCGCCCATCACGCGCACCATGTACTCGCGCTCGATGTTGGTCGAGGGGTGCATGAGCGCATTGGCGAGCTCACCATCGGTGGTGAACAGCAGCAGGCCCGACGTGTTGTAGTCGAGACGGCCGATGGAGATCCAGCGCCCGGAGGCCACTTTCGGCAGGTTCTCGAACACGGTCCGCCGACCCTCGGGGTCCTTGCGCGAACTGACCTCGCCGGTCGGCTTGTGGTAGAGAATACAGCGCGTATCCTCCGCAGGCGCGGCATTCAGGGGCTTGCCGTCGACGCTGATGCGCCGCCGGCCATCCACCCGGTCGCCCAGCGTCGCGGGCCTGCCGTCAATGGTGACCCGGCCCTGCTCGATCCAGCGCTCCATTTCGCGGCGTGAGCCCAGCCCGCTGCGCGCGAGCACCTTCTGCAGCTTTTCCCCCGCCTTGCCCGCGGGCTTTGTCGCGCCCGGCCCTGCCTGCTTTTCACCCATGATCCGATACCTGGCGACTCTGCGTGTCTGCGTCCGCCGACGTGGCGGCGCTGCTGTCCGCAGATGCCGCCTCGTTCCCGGGGGGTTCACCCGATCCGGCCTCGTCCGCGGGGCCTTCATCCGCCGGCGCCCCGGCTCCGCTGTTGTCGGCGGGCGGCAGCGACGGCTCGCCTGCCTCCGTCGCGTTGGGCGGCAACTCCTCCGGCAATGGGCCGAAGCCGAGTTCCGCGTTCAGTGTTTCCAGGTCACGGATCTCGGCAAGCGCCGGCAGCTGGTCGAGATGGCGCAGGTTGAAGTAATCGAGAAAGGCCCGGGTTGTGGCATACATGGCGGGCCGTCCGGGCACATCCCGATGGCCCACGACGCGGACCCAGTCCCGCTCCTGCAGCGTCTTGATGATGTTGGAGCTCACCGCGACGCCGCGTATCTCCTCGATCTCGCCGCGCGTGATAGGTTGGCGATAGGCGATCAGTGACAGGGTCTCGAGCAGTGCCCGGGAGTATTTCTGCGGCCGCTCGTGCCACAGCCGACCGACCCACTGGCTGAGTGACTCGCGAACCTGGAAGCGGTAGCCGCTCGCCACCTGCTTGAGCTCGAAACCCCGGCCCTCGCACTGGCTGGCCACTGTCTCCAGGGCCTCCCGCAGTTCGTCGTTGGTCGGCTTCTCGTGCTCCTCGAACAGGTCGCCGAGCTGGGCGACGGTAAGGGGCCTGCCCGCCGCCAGCAGCGCGGCCTCGATGATCTGGACCAGACTCGACTGCGTCATGTCATTCAATCCTTGCCTTGACGTGGATGGCACCGAACTGCTCGGTCTGCACGATCTCCACCAGTGATTCCTTGATCAGCTCCATGACAGCGAGGAAGGTCACCACCACGCCGAGCCGGCCCTCGGTGGCCGAGAACAGCGACACGAAGGGCACGAACTGACGACCCGCAAGGCGCTCCAGCACTTCGGACATGCGCTCCCGCGTTGACAGCGCCTCGCGCTGGATGTGGTGGCTTTCGTACATGTCGGCGCGGCGCAGCACCTCCCCCAGCGCCAGCACAAGCTCGCGGATATCCACCTCCGGGTCCACGCGCGCCCGCTCTATCGCCGGCACCTCGGCGCTGCCGATCCAGATATCGCGTTCCACCCGCGGCAGCGATTCCATGTCCTCGGCGGCCTTCTTGTAACGCTCATACTCCTGCAGGCGACGAATCAGCTGGGCCCGGGGGTCCTCCTCGTCATCCTCGACGTCCTTCAAGCGGGGCAGCAGCATGCGCGACTTGATCTCCGCCAGGACCGCGGCCATGAG
>JAWLGG010000148.1:0-6776 GCA_041685155.1 Chromatocurvus sp. | reverse complement strand
GCGCGCTGGGCCTTTTCGGCAATCTGCGCCCGGCAATCCTGTACCCGCAGCTGGCGTCGGCATCCAGCCTCAAGCCGGAGATCGTGGCCGGGCTCGACCTGTTGATCGTGCGCGAACTGACAGGGGGCATTTATTTCGGCGAGCCACGGGGTATCCGCACGCTGCAGAACGGCGAGCGCCAGGGCAACAACACCGATGTCTACCGGGAGTCCGAGATCGAGCGCATCGCCCACCTCGCGTTCCGGCTGGCGCGCCAGCGCGACCGCCGCCTGTGTTCCGTCGACAAGGCCAACGTGCTCGAGGTCACGGTACTCTGGCGCGAGGTACTGGAGTCAATCGCCCCGGCGTATCCGGATGTGGAACTTACCCACCTCTACGTCGACAATGCGGCCATGCAGCTGGTCATGGCGCCGCGTCAGTTCGACGTCATGGTGACCGGCAACCTGTTCGGCGATATTCTGTCGGACGCCGCGGCAATGCTCACCGGCTCCATAGGTATGTTACCCTCCGCGTCGCTCGACGAGGCGGGTCGCGGCCTGTACGAGCCCTGCCACGGATCGGCCCCGGACATCTCGGGGCAGGGCAGGGCGAATCCGCTGGCGACCATATTGTCGGTGGCCATGATGATGCGCTACACCCTCGACGAGCCCGCGGCCGCCGGCGCAATAGAAGAAGCCGTCGGCAAGGTGCTCGACGCCGGACTGCGCACCGCGGATATCTGCCCCGCCGGGCAGAGTGCCGTCAGCACGGCGGACATGGGCGAGGCGGTGGTTGCCGCGATCGCTGCACACAGTTGAAAAGGGGAGAAGCTGCCTGATGTCAAAGACCTACAATGTCGCCATCGTGGGTGCCACCGGTGCCGTCGGTGAGGTCATACTCGAGATACTCGCCGAGCGCAACTTTCCGGTGGACAATGTCTACCCGCTGGCGAGCGAGCGCTCCGCGGGCAAGACCGTCAACTATGGCGACAGGCGTATTACCATTGGCAATCTCGCCGACTTTGACTTTAGCCAGGCGCACATCGGCCTGTTTTCCGCCGGCGGCTCGATTTCCGCAGAATTCGCCCCGAAGGCGGCGGCCGCCGGCTGCGTCGTCATCGACAACACCTCGCACTTCCGCCGCGAGGCGGACATTCCCCTGGTCGTGCCCGAGGTCAACCCCGGGGCGCTTGCGGGATGGCGCCAGCGAGGCATTATCGCCAACCCCAACTGCTCGACCATACAGATGCTGGTGGCACTCAAGCCCATCTACGATGCGGTGGGTATCCGGCGCATCAATGTCGCCACCTACCAGGCCGTTTCCGGTACCGGCAAGGAGGCGATCGAGGAACTCGCCGGCCAGACCGCGCGGCTGCTGAATGGCCAGCCGGCTGAGCCCGCGGTATATCCCAGGCAGATTGCATTCAACGCGCTGCCGCACATCGACACCTTCCAGGACAACGGCTACACCCGTGAAGAAATGAAAATGGTCTGGGAGACGCAGAAGATCTTCGGCGACAGCGAGCTGCTGGTGAATCCCACCTGCGTGCGCGTACCGGTGTTCTTCGGCCACTCCGAGGCCGTGCACATCGAGACGGTAGACAAGATCACGGCGGCCCAGGCGCAGGAGCTGCTGCGCAACGCGCCCGGGGTGACCCTGCTCGATGAGCACGCCGATGGCGGGTACGCCACCGCCGTCACCGAGGCAGCGGGCAAGGATCCGGTATTCGTCAGCCGGGTGCGCGAGGATATCTCCCATCCGCTGGGCCTCGATCTATGGGTGGTGGCGGATAACGTCCGCAAGGGCGCTGCACTGAACAGTGTGCAGATCGCTGAACTTATGATCCGTGACTATCTTGATTAACGTCCGTCATTGCCCAATACTTGTGGCCGTCTGCGGGTAGCGATGCCGGATGCTGCGGCCCCTTTTAGCATTTTGTTCATATTGCGTTGCAAGCCGTTGTGATTAATGGCATTTTATATTGTATGTTGTGAGTCCCTGAGGGGGGTCCCGGGCACTTTCGCCCCGGGAGTCAGGACAATAACAAGGCACCTGTATGGCAAAGCGAGTTCACCTTTCATCAGCCGTCCTGATCGGCAGCTTGCTGCATGCCGGAACGGTGGCCGCACTTGGTCTTGGCGACATTACCCTCAATTCCTATCTCAACGAGCCACTGGATGCCGAAGTCCGGCTGATTGACACGCGCGACCTGGTCGCGGACGAGATCAAGGTGCGTCTCGCCGGCGTGGATGATTTTGATCGCCTCGGTGTCGATCGCAGCTACTTCCTGACGCGCATTCAGTTCGAGGTCAGTATTGACCGCGAGCGCAACACCGGCGTGATCCGTCTGACAACGGATGAGCCGGTGCTTGAACCCTTTGTCGATGTCATTATCGAGGCGCGCTGGCCCGCGGGCCGGCTGCTTCGCGAGTACACGGTGCTGGTGGACCCGCCGGTCTTCCGGGAAGAGCCTCTGGTTGTGTCCGCCTCCGAGGAGGTGGCCGCGACAGAGGCTGAGGATGCCGACCGCGCCGCCGCTTCCGCGCCGGCAGCTGAGCCGCAGGCCGGCACGGGCAGCGGCGACCGTGTAACGACCCGGGGCAGCGATCTGCCCGCCGGGGAGATGCCGCAGCGCGCCTTTTCCGCGGAGACCGCAGAGGCGCCGGTCCCCGGCCAGCGCTACATGGTCCGGCGCGACGAGACCCTGTGGCAGATAGCCTCCCGGGGCCGGCCCGAGGGGTCGAGCGTGCAGCAGGCAATGCTGGACATCCAGCGCCTCAATCCGGAAGCCTTCATCGACGGCAACATCAACCGCATCAAGGCCGGCTACATCATCTACCTCCCCGCCGAGGGCGATATCAGCTCGGACGATCTTGCCGAAGCGCTGGCCGAGGTGCAGGAACAGAACACCCGCTGGGCCAGCCAGCAGTCCCGCACGCCCGGTGTCACGGCGGCCGCGTCGCTGCGCATCTCGGCAGATCCCGTCGACGACGCGGCGACTGACGCCGCCGCCGGTGCGCCCGCAGCTGACCGCGGCGCTGCGACAGACGACAGCGCGCGGGTGACCGCTGCAGAAGAGCCCGCGCGAGAGCCTGCCGCCGCAGCGGGCGCGCCCGACGCCAGCGAGGCGCCGGCGGCCGGCCCGGACCGGAGCGAGCTGGCGGGGCAGATGGCCGCGATGTCAGAGCGCCTCGACTCGCTCGAGCAGATTGTCGCCCTGAAGGATGAACAGATCGCCACCCTGGAGGAGGCATTGAGGGAGGCGCGTGCATCGGCGCAGCAGACACCGCAGACACCGCAGACACCGCAGCCTGCGGCCACGCCGGCAGCGGAACGGCCGGTGGCAGCCAGGCCCGCAGCGCCCGCCGCCGAGCCCTCGGGTGGATTCGGCATGTGGCTGTACGCGGGCGCTGCCGCATTGCTGGCGGCGCTGGCCGGTCTGCTGGTCTGGCGTCGGAGACGCCAGTCAGTCGACGGCGACGATGGCGCACTGGTCGCAGACACGGCACGGGATGACGCTGGCGAGGATGTGTTCGCCGGGGTCACGCTGCGGGATGAGCCATCGGTGGGGCAGGCGCCGCCAACAGAACCGGTCAGGGCCGCCACGCCGGAGACCGAACCGGCAGCTGAAGAAGAGGCGGCGCCGGCGCGCAACAATCGCGGCTACGGTGAGCGCCGGTACGACGATTACATCGATGATTCCGGTGGCGGTGACGCACTGGCCGAGGCGGATATCTATATCGCCTACGGGCGCTACCTGCAGGCAGCGGAGCTGCTTAACACGGCCATCGAGGGAGAGCCGGACAACGCGTCTTACCGACTCAAGCTGATCGAGCTCTATGTGGACATGGGTGAGCCCGGGCAGGCACAGGAGCAGCTTGACGCATTGCGCGAAATCGGCGACAGCGAGGCGGTGCGCCGTGGCGAGACCATTGTCAGCGCCAGCGCGGCACCGGAGCAGACGGTGCCCGAACCCGCGCCCGAAGCAGGGCGACAGCCGCCACGCGAGTTTGATGATCCGGCCTTTGAAACCGTCCCCGCTTCGGTCACACCCTATGAGGCGGATGTGGCCTCGACGGAGTCTGCAGCGGACACTCCGGCTTCCGGGCCGTTAACGCCCGTCGCTCCCCCGGTATCAGCGGCTGCCACAGACAAGGCCCCCGACCGCAGCGGCGATGAATCGGTGGACGATGCGGGTTATGGCGCGCTGGAGGATATCGAATACGAGCCGCTGGAATTCAGCCTCGACGAGGTTGACGCCGGTGGGCCCGCCGAACGCGACCCGGGCGGCACTGCCGCAGCGGGCGCGGCGCTGCCCGACGCCGAGGTCACCGAACTGGAGCTCGACTTCGATGAACTGGCGATCGAGGATGAGCACCCGGCACAGGCGCCGGGTATCGAAGACGATGAACTCGACCTGAGCGATGCCCTGCGCGAGGCGGAGGCCCCGCCGGCCTCCGGTGCCGGAGAGAGCGGCAGCGACGAGCGCGATTCGGAAGACATGATGTTTGCGGCCGAAGCAGATCAGGTGGCGACCCGGCTCGATCTCGCGCGCGCCTACCTTGACATGGGTGACGACGAGGGCGCCCGCGGCATTCTTGAGCAGGTCGTCGCCGCCGGGTCCGACGAGCAACGGCGGGAAGCGCAGGCACTGTTGGACCGCATTGGCTGACCCCGAGGTCGATGACGGCAGCGCTGTTGCAGCGCCCGCAGCGCGGATCGCCTGCTGTATAGAATATGACGGCAGTGCCTACGCGGGCTGGCAGTCGCAGCGCGGCGTGGCCACAGTCCAGGACGCCGTAGAAGCCGCCCTGTCCGCGGTGGCAGCCTGTCCGGTCCGGGTGCACTGTGCCGGGCGTACCGATACTGGCGTACACGCGGCAGCGCAGTGGATTCATTTCGCGCCGCGCCGCGAACGCAGTCTCACGGCCTGGCTCCGGGGGGGCAACGCCAATCTGCCCCTCGATGTCCGCCTGCTTCATGCGGCCCCCGTACCGGACGGCTTCCATGCCAGGCACAGTGCGCTGGCGCGGCACTATCGCTATATCATCGTCAATACGCCCGTGGCGTCGGCCCTGTCCCATGGACGGGCTGCCTGGGTCCGCGAGCCGCTGGATGCTGCCAGCATGCATGCAGCTGCCCAGGCCCTGACCGGCGAAAGGGATTTCAGTGCGTTCAGGGCGGCGTCCTGTCAGTCGCGCACGGCGATGCGCTGCGTTCACCGCGTCGCGGTGCGGCGCTCCGGCTCGCTGCTGGCGATCGATATCTCGGCCAATGCCTTCCTGCACCACATGGTGCGCAACATAGCCGGTGCGCTGATCGCCGTTGGCGCCGGCAGGCGGGATCCCGCCTGGGTCGGTGAGTTGTTGCATGGGCGTGACCGCACGCGTGCCGCGGCGACGGCGTCACCCGCCGGTCTCTACCTCACCGGCGTGACCTACCCGGCGCGCTTTGGCCTGCCGGATAATCCCGGCGCCGATCGCCCGCTTTTGTTCCGAGAGTGACGCCACGCGGTTCGGGTTTCTGTTATCATTCGTGACCGTTTTTCGTTGAGGTGGGCGCATCACATGCTCAGGACGCGCATCAAGATCTGTGGCCTGACGCGGCCCCACGACGCCGAGGCCGCAGCGGCCCAGGGTGTGGATGCACTGGGGCTTGTCTTCTACAGCCCCAGTCCCAGGGCGGTGTCGATGGCGCAGGCGGCGGATATCGCTGCGGCGGTGCCGCCGTTCGTTACGCTGGTGGCTCTGTTCGTGAATCCCGAAACGCAGTTTGTCGAACGGGTGATCGAGCGACTGCCTGTCGGCATGCTGCAGTTTCATGGCGAGGAGTCCAGCGGTTTCTGCGAACAGTTCCGGATGCCCTACCTGAAAGCGTTGCGCATGCGTCCGGATGTCGACCCCGCGCAGGAGGCCATTCCGTACCGGTCGGCGAGCGGGTTGCTGCTCGATACCTACCGCCCGGGTGTGCCGGGAGGGACAGGCGAGGCCTTCGGCTGGGGTGCGATTCCCCCGGGTCTCACGCGGCCGGTGGTACTCGCCGGCGGCCTGCACGCCGGCAATGTCGGTGAAGCGATAGGCCAGGTGCGTCCGGCGGCCGTAGATACCAGCAGCGGTGTCGAGTCGGCGCCGGGAGAAAAGGACGTGCGCATGATCGCCGGATTCATCCAGGCCGTGCGCGACGCAGACGATCAATTCAACAGTGAGACAGACGAATGACCAGCAAACTGGACAGCCAGCTCATTGCCAGCATGCCGGATGCACAGGGCCGCTTTGGTGACTACGGCGGCAAGTTCGTATCCGAGACCCTGATGCATGCCCTGGCAGAGCTTGACGGGGTGTACCGCACACTGTCTAGCGACCCCGACTTCCAGCGCGAATTCGATTACGACCTGGCGCACTACGTGGGACGGCCGTCGCCGCTGTACGAGGCGCGCCGCTGGTCGGACATGATCGGCGGCGCGCGCATCCATCTCAAGCGCGAGGACCTCAACCACACCGGCGCCCACAAGGTGAACAACACCGTGGGCCAGGCGCTGCTGGCCAAGCACATGGGCAAGCCGCGGGTCATCGCGGAGACCGGTGCGGGCCAGCACGGGGTTGCCACGGCCACGATTGCCGCTCGTCTGGGCCTGGAGTGTCACGTGTTCATGGGCGCGGAAGACGTGCAGCGGCAGTCACTCAACGTGTATCGCATGAAGTTGCTTGGCGCTACGGTCGTTCCGGTCACCTCCGGCTCCAGTACTCTGAAGGATGCGATGAACGAGGCCATGCGCGACTGGGTGACCAACGTCGACA
>JAWLGG010000147.1:0-6798 GCA_041685155.1 Chromatocurvus sp. | reverse complement strand
GGTGGTCGATATGCACAATACCTCCGGGCGCGGTCCGGATTTTGCGGTGGTTGCCTTTGACGACCCCCGTCACGACGCCGTCGCCGCCCTGTTCACCCGGCGCCTGGTGGTCTGCCCGCTGGATCTCGGCGCCCTGATGGAAAGCAGCAGCGATGCCTGCCCGGTTGTCACGGTCGAGGTCGGGGGTCGCGAGGACGCGGGCGCCGACCGCATCGCGCTGGCCGGCCTGCAGCGCTATGCGCAGGCGGTCGATATCGCCCCGCACCGCGACCCCGGGCCGCGCCTCGAGAAACTCCGCGCACCGCTGCGGCTGGAACTGCGCGCCGGCGTCACACTGACCTATGCCGAGACGCCGCAGCGCGGTCATGACGTCACGCTGAATCCTGTCATCGAGCATCACAATTTCGGTACCGTGACCGTGGATACGCCGCTGGGCTGGACCCGCGCGGAACCGCGGCAGCTTTTCCAGGCGCGTGATGCCGGCGGCCTGTGCGCGGTCATGCAGTTGCTGCGTGTTATCGATGGTGTGATCTATCCGGCGCAGCCGCTTATCCTGTTCATGATCACGACACACGCGGGCATTGCCGAGAGCGACTGCCTGTTCTATGCCGTGGCCGCGGATGGCAGTCCGGTGCGGGGTCTGCCGGTGAGGCCAGCAAGCCTGCCGGCCTGATCCCCCCTACACCTGTCGCCTTTTCATACGTGTTGTTCAGGCCTGCTCGCATAAGCCCGAATTCAGGGCCGCCGGACGCTTGCATTTGCCGCGACAAGCACTGATTATATATACAGTGGTACGGCGACGCAGTCACAGCGCAGCCTGGCCCAGGTAGCGCGGAAAGCACATCAGGCATAACGCGGCCAGCACGGCTGGCACAGCCCGGTCAGGAACGCGCCGCCAGCACCAACCCGGTTTGATTCGCACAGTGAAGGAAAGGGAGAGGGACTATGGATCCGAATAAAGAGAAGGCATTGCAGGCGGCACTCGGCCAGATCGATCGCCAGTTCGGCAAGGGCACGGTCATGCGCATGGGAGACACCGAGCGCATTGCCATCCCGTCGATTTCCACCGGATCCCTCGGTCTGGATGTCGCGCTGGGAATCGGCGGCCTGCCCCGAGGACGTATCTGCGAAATCTACGGGCCGGAGTCCTCCGGCAAGACCACGCTGACGCTGCAGGTTATTGCCGAGGCCCAGAAAGCCGGCGGCACCGCGGCATTCATCGACGCGGAACACGCGCTGGACCCTTCCTATGCGGAGAAGCTCGGTGTGCAGGTGGACGACCTGATCGTCTCACAGCCGGATACCGGTGAGCAGGCCCTGGAGGTTGCCGAGATGCTGGTGCGCTCCGGCGCGGTCGACGTGCTCGTGGTGGATTCCGTGGCGGCGCTGACGCCCAAGGCGGAGATCGAGGGCGAGATGGGGGACAGCCATGTCGGTCTGCAGGCCAGGCTACTCAGCCAGGCCATGCGCAAACTGACGGCCACCATCAAGCAGACCAACTGCATGGTGATCTTCATCAACCAGATCCGCATGAAGATCGGCGTGATGTTCGGTTCACCCGAGACGACGACCGGTGGCAACGCCCTCAAGTTCTACTCCTCTGTCCGACTCGATATCCGCCGTATCGGCGCGGTCAAGGAGGGCGATGAGGTGGTGGGCAATGAAACCCGGGTCAAGGTGGTCAAGAACAAGGTGGCGCCCCCCTTCAAGCAGGCCGAATTCCAGATCATGTATGGCTCGGGCATCAATCGCATGGCTGAAATCATCGACTGGGGGGTCAAGCTGAACCTGGTGGAGAAGTCCGGCGCCTGGTATTCCTACAAGGGTGACAAGATCGGGCAGGGCAAGTCCAACGCGTCCAAGTTCCTGAGCGACAACCCGGCGCTCGCCAGCGAGATCGAGGGCCTGATTCGCGGTCAGGTGCTGGATATCAAGCCGCCTAAGAAGGCGGATGAAGCCGCGGCCGTCGAGTCGCTGGCAGAAGCCGAAGACGACTGAGGCGGTTTTTCAGGCGCCGGGCCCCACTGATCCCACTCTCACGCCCGGCGCCTTTTTTACTCCATGAGACGAACGGATAACATACCCCGACAGCCGACGGATGATGCCCGTGGCGACACGCCCACGGGTATCGACGTGCGGCGATCGGCCATGGACCTGCTCGCGCGGCGCGAGCATTCCGCGCGCGAACTGGCGCGCAAACTGCAGCGCCGGTATCCCCGGGAACTGGTTCAGGCCACGATCAATGATCTCGCCGATGAGGGCCTGCAGAGCGACGAGCGCTTCGCGGAAAGTTATGTGCGCCAGCGCGCGGGCCGGGGCTACGGCCCGCTGCGAATCCAGCGCGAGCTGCAGGAGCGGGGCGTGGACAATGCCCTGGCCGGGTCGGCTCTCGAGGGCAGCGGCTTCGATTGGCAGGAGTTGGCGCAGGAGGCGCTGGTAAAGAAGTTCGGGCCTGTTTCCGCAGAGCTGTCGCTCTCAGAAAAAGCCCGGATACTGCGTTTCGCCGCCTACCGCGGATTCAGCCAGGACGACCTGCCGCCGTCGTTGCGGTGAGCCGCCGGCGGCTGCAGGCCGTCGGCTCACTTGTCAAGCACAAGCCCGCTAGGGGTTGAGCAGTGCCTCGCGCAGCTCGCGCGCCTTGTTCCGCAGCTGGCGCACATTGTCAGGGCCAGTGCGCAGCAGCTGCTTCTGCAGCAGCGACAGCGACTCGAGGTCTTCGCGGGTGTAGGCCCACACTGCTTCGCTGCGCTCTACAGTTATGGTCTCGTCGATCACCGGTGTTGCAAGAACCTCATCCAGCGCGGCGATCAGGGCATTGTCCATCTCGTCAGGCGCATAGCCCAGGGCGCCGTAGGCATCCTCCAGCAGGGGACGAAAGCGCTGGAATGCGCCCACTATCGGCTCGACAGGCGTGTTCACCAGCGACGCGACCATGCTGTCGTAGCGACGGTAGCTGGCCGGATCAATCACGGTCCGGTCGCCCTCCTTGCGTACCTTGAAGGCGCCTGTGGGTCGCTGCAGGTTGAGCAGCTTGTCCGGTACCAGACCCCGGCGGATGGAATCGATAGCGGCGGCACTGCGCTCAACCAGGTTGCTGTTGCCAAGGACTGCGTCGGGCATGCCGTCGGGGAGAGCCCCGGCGAGTTCATCGCGCAGGCGCTCATCGCTGTTTGCCAGGGTCAGTGGCGGCTCGGCGGGTTCGGCAGGCTCTTCCGGGGCCGCTCCGTCATCGGTATCTGCGCTGTCGCCGCTGTCCGCCTCACTCGATCGGGCAAAGTCCTCCGCCTCAACGGTCACCGGAATGTCCGGTGCCGGCGGCGGCGCGGGCTCGGCCGGCTCCGGCGCCGGAAGCTCGACCGGTTCGGGTTCTACCGTGGGCTCGCTGTCATCGCGCAGCATGAGCCAGGCGAAGACGGCAAGGATGAGTACGGAAATGGCTGTGACTATGGTCTGCGTCGAGTGGCGCTGTCGTTCGCTTTCCTCGCTCAAGCGTTCATTGCGGTTTGCCTGCATGCTGCCCTCCCGGTGCCCTGTCTGGGCGATTCCCGGTCAAAGGTAACAAAAAGCGCCGCGCCAGGCACTCGCTAACTGAGCCGCGATCCGAGGTCGCGCGGTGGAGTATCGGGCCTGGCGTAGTCCATGGTCTTGAGTGGCGTGACGGCGTGGTAGGTGTCCAGGCCCGAGAGTGCCACCGTACCGGCGCGGGCGAGGTCCAGTCGGCCATCGGGGTCGACACACTCGTCCGGCAGGTCGAGCAGAACGATCTCCCCGATCACCAGATGGGTGCCGTTGATCTCCAGCTCCTGGTGCTGGCGAAGCCGCAGCCCCATGCGCACCGTGGCTTCGCCAACAAAGGGAGCGGGGAAGTCTTCGTGCCAGTGTGGCGTCAGGCCCGTCGCTTCGAATTCGGACACCTCACGGTCGTAGCGGGCGGCCGTCTGATGTGCCGCTTCGATGAAGCTGCCGCCCACATGATTGATCGTGTAGCACCCCGTCTCGAGGATGTTGTCGAGGGTATGGCGGTCGACGGGATCGGGACGGATTACCAGGCCGATGAGCGGGGGCCGTGAGCCCAGGTGCACCACGGAGCTCATGATGGCGAGGTTGAGGTGGCCCCGGGCGTCCACCGTACCAATCAGGTTCGCCGGCTTGAAACCGGTCACGGCGTTGATCAGTGCGGCGCGGTAACGCTTGTCCAGGGCCGCGATACTCTCGGCGTTCAGCTTCACCGCTGATCGCTGCTGCTGCGTGCCCGGCAGGCCGCGGCCTCCGGGCTGCCGTAGAGACGCCGATAGCGCCAGAGCGCCCAGGGGCGGTAGATGGCATCGACTACCGGTCGAATCCCGGGCCAGCGCAGCCAGCGCCACAGCCAGCCGTGGCGGGTGTGCTGCCAGGCGGCAACGTTGGCATCGGCGCCCGTCAGCCAGCGCCCATCCGCCGTGCGCAGGTGCAGCGTCTGAAGCAGCGTATCGCGGTCGGGCAGGTTCTCTCCGGCGTCGATGGCATGAATATCCTGCAACGCCAGCGTTCCCCGCTCGAGGCGGGCAAGGCGTCGTATCTCGCCGGCGCAGAGTGAGCAGCGCCCGTCATAGAACAAAGTGGCTTTACATGGCTGTCCTGATTCAGTGCTCATGGCTGTCCCGGTTCAGTGCTGCCGCGGTGGCGGGCAGCCTCCCTCGCGATCCTCGCAGGTGTTCAGGCCCAGGAGCGCCCACAGGTAACAGCGCGAGAACAGGAAGTTCAGCGTGAGAGCAAGCGCCGCGAGCAGCGCCAGCGGTGTCAGCAGGTCATGGCTGCCACGGGATGCCGCCCACGCTGCCAGGATGATGGCGCCAATCAAGCGCAGCACTCGCTCGGTATGGCCGAGATTGCGATCGATCATGTCGGTACCCTGATATGTCCCATTTCACGCCAATGTACGCGGCGGTCGGGCAAGCAGATGAATGGCGGTCGCGATCCGGCGCGCGGTGGCCTCAGTCACTGCCTACCTCCATGCCCATGACCAGGGTGCGGGTGGCGAGCTGCACCTCGCGCACGAACAGTAGCAGCGAGACGATCAGCAGGCACAGCGCGAGGACGAAGACCGTGACAATGGCCGCGCCGACATCGATCTGCCAGAAGTCGCCCACGAACAGACCCACGACAACGCAGCACACCAGTAGCGCCGAGGAGGCGCAGAGGCCGATGCAGCGATTGATCAGGCGGATACGGCGCCACAGCATGCGGTTCTCGCGGTTGGCAATGAGCAGCTGTTCCGGCTCCTGCAGCCTGTGAATGCGGCGCTCCACGACGCGCGCGCGATCGACGATGCGCCCGAGGCGAGCGGACATGACATTGAGAAACCCCGCGATGCCGGCCAGCAGGAATACTGGAGCGACGGCGATCTGGATAACGCTGCCAAGCGCGGCCACCGAGTCATTCATGGACGAGATACCTGCCGGGAAAATCCGATGGTAGGTTCAGCCGCCCATGCGGCGCAAGCTCGGCGCATTGATTGCCTGCGATGATGGCTGCATTATGCTGCGCATGTGACGCGCTTTTCGTGCGCCACGAACGGAGCGCTGACGCCGAGGTGGAAACAATGGTCGAAGCTGGGTTGGCAGGCAGGTTGTCGGGGTCGTCGGTCATTGCCATCCTCACTGTCGATACGCCACAGGAGGCGGTGCTGGCGAGCGAGGCGCTGGCGCGCGGCGGCCTGCGCACGGTCGAGATTACACTGCGCACCCCCGGGGCACTCGCGGCAATTCGTGCGGTGAAGGCGGCGTTGCCTGCGCTGTGGGTGGCCGCCGGCACGGTGCTTGATGCACGGCAGATGGACGCGGCGCTCGAGGCGGGGAGCGACTTCTGCGTCAGCCCTGGGCTGACGCCGGCGCTGCTGCAGGCGGCTGGCGAGCGGGACTGTGCGCTGCTGCCTGGGGTGGCGAGCGCCAGCGATATCCTGTGCGGGCTGGAGCACGGCCTGAGCGTGTTCAAGCTCTTTCCGGCGATGGCGATCGGGGGGCTCGGGCTGTTGCGGGCTCTGGGCGGCCCGTTCCCCGACGTGCGTTTCTGCCCCACCGGTGGCGTGACCCCGGAGAACCTGCCCACGCTGCTCGCTGAGCCCAACGTCCTGTGCTGCGGCGGCTCATGGGTGGCATCGAGGGCGCTTATCGAAGCGGGCGACTGGACGGCGATCGAGCGCCTGGCAGCCGCTGCCTGTGGCGCGGGAGACGCCGCATGAATACCGACATGCTGGTCGTTGGCGGCGAGGGTGACCTCGCGCTGCGCAAGCTGTACCCCGCACTGTACGCACTGCGTCGCGGCGAGTGGATTGATGCCGATATGCGGATTGTCGCGGGGGCGCGCAAGCCGCTGGGGCAGGAGGCGTTCGTGGAACTCGTGTCCGCCTGGTACGGCGACCAGGGGGGCGATACCGCCTGCCCCGAATGGCACGCTTTCCTCGGACAGCTGGTCTACGTGTCGCTGGACGCGACTGCAGCGGATGGCATGGCAGCGCTGCGCGCCGAGCACCTCCCTGACATTGAGCGGGAGCTCGTGGTGTACCTGGCGACGCCGCCGCAGATCTTCGCGCCGGTATGTCACGCCATGCAGGCGGCGGGCCTCGTGCGGGCCAACATGCGCATCGTCGTGGAAAAACCCCTCGGCGACGATCTCGAGTCCTTCCGCAGTATCAACGCGGACCTCAGCGCGATCTTCAGTGAGGACCAGGTATTCCGTATCGACCACTACCTGGGCAAGGAAACGGTGCAGAATCTCCTGGCCACGCGCTTTGCCAACGCCTTCCTCGAGCCTCTGTGG
>JAWLGG010000146.1:0-6824 GCA_041685155.1 Chromatocurvus sp. | reverse complement strand
CCGATGGATGCCGTTACTGTCATCCTGCGCGTACTCAAGCACCAGTCGCGCCGACAGATCCTGCTCCGGCGGCTCGTAAAGGAGCTGTGCCCGCACCTGCGTCGAACTCTTGTTCTCGAGGTCCCGATCGTTGAGGATATCGCGGAAAAAGCCGTCGCGCTCCTGGGTCTGGAACGAGATGCGCCCCGACAGTGACTCGCTCAGCGGCCCGGTGACGTGCCCGAAGATTTTCTGGTCGTTGTACTTGCCGTAGGACGCCGATACCTCGCCGCCCCACTCGCGCTCGGGGGCGGCCGTGACGATACTGAACGCCCCGCCGACAACGCCCTTGCCGAGCAGCACCCCCTGGGGTCCCCTGATGATCTCGACACGCTCGATGTCATAGAAATCGGTGTTCAGCTGACCGGTACGGCCCACGTAGACGTTATCCACGAATACGCCGATGGAGGGGTCGGAGGTCGGCGAGTCGATGCGCACACTCACGACGCCGCGAATATTCAGTTCCTGGTCCAGCGGTGATCCCTCAGTGAAGGTCACGCTGGCCGCGCTGCGGGCGAGGTCGGCGTACGACAGTACGTTCCCGGCCCTCAGGGTGTCGCCTGTCACCGCACTCACGGCGATAGGAGAATCCTGCAGCCCACGTTCGCGACGCTGGGCCGTTACCAGTACCTCCTCAAGGGCGAAACCGGCATCATTCTGGGCACTGGCAACCGGGACCATCGCGGCACAGGCACTGACGACGGCGCTCGCCAGCGCAGCGCGGCGCGAGACCAGGAAAACCGAGCGGCTAACCGAAATGGTGAAACTTCGAGCGTTATTCTGCATGACGTACACCTCGTGATAATTATTATGAATGCGCTCAATTATTAATTTGCAAATTGAAACTTGTCAAGCGGATCGTGCGCAAGTTCACAACAATAAACGGGACGGCGAAGGATCACCGCAAGGGCTTCGAGTCCCATCGCGGCGCATGGGAACATTGAAATCAGCGGAATATATGCTTCAATTATTGGACCTGGCACAAATTGACATGAAACCTGCCGAGGGCCGGGTCCGATCGCGCGTGCTCAGCACAGCCTTGCCCTGACCGGCATAACACCGTAGATTGCACATTAAAACTATAAGGAGGTTCGTCATGGGCAAGAAGATCGAGGCCGTCAGGCATCTCATCGGCTGCTGGGAGCGCCGGGACATCGACGCCGTGCTGGCCTGCCTGACCGATGACGTGGAGTACTACTGGCACATCGGCTCGCGTCCGGTAAGAGGCAAGGACACCATGCGCAAGTTTCTCAACAACTACGCGGGGAACTACGACCAGAAGCGCTGGGATATCTTCAACCACGCGGAAAACGGCGACCTGCTGCTGATTGAGGGTCATGAGGAACTCTGGGACAACGAGCACCAGCGCACTATTCAGCAACCCTTCATGCAGGCCTTCGAATTCCGCGATGGCCTGATCTCCCACTGGCGAGACTATTACGAGCCGGAGAATCTCGCGCCGCCTGCGCAGGCCGCCCACTGACTCATCAATCCACCACTGCGGAGACTTCCGGCATGGCAGCACAGCATATCGACACAATGCACCAGCTCATGGATGCCAGTATCGCCAGGGACAGGGAAAGATTCCTCAGCTTTTTTGCGCCGGATGTCGAATACATCCTGCACACCAGTGCGCGCCCCCTGAAGGGACTGGACTGGCTGGCACGCTTCCTGGACAGGTATTTCGAGGACATGACCGACGTGGTCTGGCGCATCGACCGCTGGGCCGCCAACGGCAACAAGCTCCTCGTCGAGGGCTATGAGGAGTATCGCGAGCGCGCCACCGGAAAGCGCGTGGGACACCCCTACATGGGCATCGTCGAGTTCAACGACGAGGGCCGGATCACGGCCATGCGCGACTACTTCGAAATGAACGGCAAGCCACTGGATGACTGAGCCGCCCGCCAAGCCACGCCGCCCGTACCGGGTCGTGCAGTGGGCCACGGGGGCCATGGGCAAGACCTGCCTGCGAACCGTCATCGACCACCCCGATCTCGAACTGGTCGGCCTGTACGTCTACAGCGATGCAAAGGCGGGGCGCGACGCCGGCGATATCGCCCGCCGCGAGCCCACCGGGGTGACCGCGACGCGAAGTCTCGATGACATCCTCGCCCTGGACGCCGACGTGGTCCTGCACTGCCCGCTGCTGCAGTTTCCCTACGACGCCCACGACGACGACGTCTGCCAACTGCTGGAGTCCGGCAAGAACGTCATCTCCATCAACAATTACTTTCACCCTGCCAGCCTCGGGGAAGCCCATGCCGCGCGACTGTCGGCCAGCGGTGAACGCGGCGGAAGCACCCTCGCCGGCACCGGCATCAACCCCGGCCTGATCGCCGAGCGCTTTGCCCCGGTGGTCTCCGGCATGCTCACGGAGCTGGACAGCATTCTCTGCCGCGAGGTGTATGACTGCATCGGCATGCCGAATGCCAACTATGTATTCGACGTCATGGGCATGGGCGCCCGCCCGGAGGATGTCGATCTTCGCAACGGCAGCCTCGCCACCCTGTTTACCGCCATGTACCGACAGTGTGTCGGCGCCCTCGCGCAGCGCCTTGAACTGGCCCTGACAGATATACAGAGCGATCACCAGATCACTCTCGCTCCGCACGACATTGACGCTCGCGCCGGCACCATCCGCGCCGGCACCGTCGCCGCGACCAACTGGCAGATTCACGGCCTTGTCGGTGAGAAACGGGTGATCACCCATTCGGTCAACTGGGTCATGGGCAGGGATGTCCCGGGCTATGAGCAGTTCAGTCACTGGGAAGTGTCGGTGCGCGGCAAGCCGGGCATCGACATCAGCATGGACCTGGTGGAGCCTGAGAACACCGGCGTGAAAACAACTGCTGTACAGTACGGCATTGCCGGCATGGTGACCCAGGCTATTCCGCACGTGGTCGCGGCCGCGCCCGGGCTGCTGACCTTCCCCGCCGCGCCGCACTACACGCCACACCTGTCCCGCTGACCGCACCGGAAACCAGGAGTCATCAACCATGAACAACAATAGAACCGACGACAGGCTGGAGGCCTTTCTGTCGAAGCAGGAGATACAGGAGGTTCTGGCACGCCAGGCACGCGGTGTCGATCGTGCCGATGAGGCGCTGCTCAAGTCCTGTTACCATCCGGACGCTATTGAAGAACACGGACCCAACTACAACGGCCCGGCTCACGCCTATGTCGAGGGCGCGGTGGGGCGCATCCGGCAAATGGGCACCATGGCCCACTACCTGTGCAACCAGCACATTGAGCTGGACGGCGAGACAGCCTACGTAGAGGCCTATGTCATTACCTTCGCGCGCTTCAGTCGTGACGGCACGGATGTGGACACCTTCACCGGTGCCCGCAGCGTCGATCGCTTCGAGCGCCGCAGCGGCGAGTGGAAAATCGCCCATCGCAAGCTGGTGTTCGACTGGAACCACGACCTGCCGGCGAACCAGACCTGGTGCCTGGGCATGTTCAACGCCGAAGACCCGAAGATGCGCCACGGCAGCAAGAACCGGGACGATCTCTCCTACCAGCGTTTCTGATGGCTGCCGCAACGCGATACCGAGGTACCCTGCATGTCTGATACACCCGCGAGTCACGAGTTGCAGCGGATTCCCTTCCGGCCGGTTGACCTGCCTGAGGTCAACGTCGACCTCGAGAGACGTGCGGACGGCACGCTGATACTGTTCAGTCGCGACCCGGAACCGGCCTACGAGCCGACGGTGATCCGGCGATTCCTGGCCAACGCGGCGGCGGTTCCGGACCGGGACTTCCTGGCCGAACGCGCAGGCGGCAACGGCGACTGGCAGCGCATGACCTTTGCCGAGGCCGCGCAACGCGTTCGCGCCATCGGCCAATGGCTGCGCGCCCAGGGCATGGGGCAGGACACCCCGTTGATGATGCTGGCGGGCAACTCGGTCAACCATGCCATACTCCGACTCGGCGCGATGGCGGCGGGTGTTCCGGTGTGCCCGGTCAGCGTGAATTACGCCTACATCGGCGGTGATTTCGCGCGCCTACGGCACGTGGTCGATCTGGTCAGGCCCGCGCTGGTCTACGTGGATGGCGGCGGGGACATCGAGCCTGCGCTGGCGAGCTTTCCCGACAGCGTGCGAGTCATCAGCCCGGACCCGAGCGTGCTGTCTATCGGGGCACTTGCACTGTCCGATATCATGGCCACCACACCCGGCGATGAGATAGCGCATGTGCTCACGCATCCGGACCCGGATGCCCACGTGGCCTACATGCTGACCTCGGGCTCCACAGGTCGCCCGAAAGCGGTCATTCACACCCAGCGCATGCAGGCGACCAACCTGCAC
Source organism: Chromatocurvus sp. (assembly GCA_041685155.1). GTDB lineage: Bacteria > Pseudomonadota > Gammaproteobacteria > Pseudomonadales > Halieaceae > Chromatocurvus. Next base: position 2,478 of record JAWLGG010000146.1, on the reverse strand, counting down.
CTCGCCTACAGCGTTCTCGGCAAGGCGCTGGGCTGGGACGAGGTAATGCTCGACTGGATGCCCTGGAGCCACGTTGCCGGCACGTCCAACCTTCTCGCGGCCGCCGTCTTCGGCGGTACGCTGTATATCGATGCCGGCAAGCCGATGCCGGGGCTCTTCGACACGACGGTACGCAATCTGTCCGAAATCCCGGTGTCCTATTTTGCCAACGTCCCCGCCGGCTATGCCATGCTGACCGATGCGCTGGAAGCCGACCCGGCGCTGTGTGAAACCTTCTTCAGCAAGCTCAGGCTGGTGCTTTACGGCGGTGCCGCACTGCCGCAGAGCCTGCAGGACCGCCTGCAGACACTCGCGGTCAGGCACACAGGGCACCGCATCGCCTTTACCACCGGCTACGGCTCCACCGAGACCTGCTCGGGCATTCTGGTCATCTACTTCCTGACTGAGAAGGTCGGCATTGGTCTGCCCCCGCCCGGCGCCGAGGTGAAGCTCATCCCCCTGGGTGATCGCTACGAGCTGCGCATGCGCGGTGACTTTCTGACGCCGGGCTACCTGCATGATCCGGGCAAGACGGCAGAGGTCTTCGACGAGGAGGGCTTTTACCGCACGGGCGACACCGCTCGCTTCCACGATGAAGATGATCCCGCCCAGGGCCTGACTTTCGCCGGGCGGCTGGCCGAGGAATTCAAGCTGGGGACCGGCACCTGGGTTTCGGGAGGGGAACTGCGCGGTCGACTGGTCGAGGCCCTCGCCCCGGCCATAACCGACCTCGTGCTCTGCGGCGAAGGACGCGATGCCCTCGCCGTCCTCGGCATTCCCAGTGAGGCCGGGCTGCGGCGCATCAGCGGGGAGAGCCACGCCGGCGTTACCGAACTCCTCGCGCACCCCGCCGTTGTCGCTCACGTGCGGGACAGCCTTGCCCGGCACAACGCGGCCAACCCGGGGCAAAGTACGCGCATCGGCCGCTTCGCCTTCCTGCGCGAGGCGCTGAGCGCCAACCGCCACGAAATTTCGGACAAGGGCTCGGTCAATCAGGCGATGGCGATGCACAATCATGCGGACGAGGTCGAGGCCCTCTATGCCAGTCCGGCACCGGATAGCGTGATCGTCATCAGCGAGCCCTGAACAGACACAAGTCGACAGGAGCAGACAAATGCAGGTAAAAAACAGCGTCGCCCTCGTTACCGGCGGCAATCGCGGCATTGGCGAAGCCTTCGTGCGCGAGCTGCTCGCCGCCGGCGCGAGCAGGGTCTACGTCGGCGCGCGCAAGGTGGAGAGTGCGGATCACCTGCAGCGTGAATTCCCGAACCGGGCTGTGGCCATAGCGCTGGACGTGACCGACGAGGCCTCGGTCAACGCCGCGGCGTCGGACTGCGCCGACGTATCCATCGTCATCAACAACGCCGGGGCCTTCCACAACGAATTGCTGATCGGTGCGGACAGCATGGCCGCTGCACGCAACGAGATGGATGTGAACTATTTCGGCCCCCTGGCCATGTCACGCGCATTCGCGCCAGTGCTGGCAGCGAACGGCGGAGGCTCCATCATCAATGTCCTGTCGGTCGGCGCCATTCTCGCCGTGCCCAACATGGGCGGTTACAGTCCCTCGAAGTTCGCCGCGCACGCGCTTACCACCATCCTGCGCGCGGAGCTGGCGGAGCAGGGCACCCATGTCGGCTGCCTGATCGTCGGTTCAGTGGACACTCGAATGGCAAGTCACGTTGCCGGCAGGAAGGAAAAGCCCGAGGATATCGCCAGGGCGGGGATTGCCGCAATCGAGAAGAACCTCCGCGAAATGGACACCGACACCTTCGCGATCACCATGCGCGCTGCGCTGCACCGGGACGCCGCCACCCTGGAAAAGCGCATGGCCGCCACCGTTCACGTCACCGATATATCCACCGGCCGATAGCGCGCACCCCAGGAGAAAAGTCACCATGGAGTTCCTGTTCACCGTACTCGGCTTCAACCTGTTGATGGTCATGACACTCATGGTCGCCCTGTGGATGATCAGTATTCCCCTGCGCGACGTGTCCTTCATCGACAGCTTCTGGGCGCTGGGCATGGTGCTCGTGGCGGCGAGCACCTATGTCATGGTCGATGGCGATGCCCAGCGCCAGCAGCTGCTGCTGCTTCTGACCGCCGTATGGGGCCTGCGTCTCGGGCTGCATCTGTTCCTGCGCTGGCGGCGCGAGGGCCCCGACCGACGCTATGTGGCACTGCTGTCGCGAGCCCCGGGCAATCCGCACCTGTACAGCCTGCGCATGGTCTTCCTCACCCAGGGCCCACTGCTCTGGCTGGTGACGCTGCCGGTACAGCTCGGGCAGATGGACAGCACACCGGCAGCACTCGGCGCGCTGGCGATGGCGGGCGCGGCACTGGCAGTGACGGGGATCGTTTTCGAGAGCGTTGGAGACTGGCAGCTGGCACGTTTCAAGGCAGACCCGGCAAACGAGGCCGCGATCCATGACCGCGCCC
>JAWLGG010000145.1:0-6828 GCA_041685155.1 Chromatocurvus sp. | reverse complement strand
GGTACAAGTACCGGATGACCGACAGCGCACTACAGCTTCTACTCGATTTCGATGCCCGCGTGCAGCGCGAGGCGGCGCAGCCATCCGACTTCCTGCACCGGCGCGACCGGCGCTTTGCGCTGACCTGCGGTGAGCGAGGCCTGACCGCTGACGCGCGTACCTGGCTAGATCACCTCGACCGGCTCAGCGGTCCCGGTGGCGAGGCGTCACGCGGTCGCAGTGTCGCGCGTTCATGGCGCAGAATTGCGGCGGGCTTCGGTGTCGCCGGTGGCGCGTTTGGCCTTGTGACCATGCTCGGCCTGCTGGTGTACGAGGGCGGTCAGCGCATCAACGTTACCGTGCTCATGGCGTTCGTAATGCTGCAGCTGGCGCTGGCGCTGTTCACCAGCCTGCAGGCCCTGCTCGGCTGGCAGCCCTGGCGCCCGCTTCTGGCGCGCTTTCAGGCACAGGCGCCGAGCCGCGTGCTGCAGGACATGCAGCCCCTCCTGATGGCCCGCGCGGCCCACCTCGGCGGTCTGTGCTTTGCCGTATCCGGCCTGATCACCTTGCTGGTCGCCCTCGTGATACAGGACCTCGCCTTCGGCTGGAGTACGACCCTCAGCACCGTGCCGGCGCGCTTTGCCGACCTGGTGGCGGCGCTGTCGTGGCCCTGGCACACGCTCTGGCCCGCAGCGGTCCCCGACCTGTCCCTGGTCGAGGCGACGCGGTTCTACCGCGCCGAGGGCAATGCAGCGCAGGTCCCCGCAGCGCGCTGGGGCGAATGGTGGCCCTTCGTCATGATGCTCTGGCTGTGCTACGTCGTCCTGCCGCGGACGCTGTTGCTGCTGCTTGCCCAGGGCCATATCGCCCTGCGTGCGCGTCGGGCGCTGCAGACCCATCCCGGCTGGCGCGCCCTGCAGTACCGCATGGAAACGCCGACCCTGGATACCGGCAACGAACACAACGATGCAGAGGACCTGCCGGCGGACCTGCAGGCAGCTCTGCCGCGGTCGTTACCCGATGCCGCGATTGCCGTGTACTGGGGTGGTGTTGCCGATGACAGCCTGCCGGTGGATGTCACGCGACGCCTGCAGCAGCGGCTTGTCGCCGGTGGTCGGGCCACGCTCGAGGAAGACCGGCAGACGCTGCAGCGGGTCGCCGACGCGATAGCGGAAAACGGGAACGGCGACGTGCTGCTGGTCACCCGCGGCTGGGAGCCACCTACCGGGGAGCTGCAGGACTTTATCGATGCCGCCCGCGATCTCTGGCCCCAGGCAGGACGCCTCACCATTGTTCCCGTAGCGCCCGGGTCCGCGGCGCCCCTCGACCGGCACCAGCTGCCCCAGTGGCTGCGCCTGCAGGAGCGCTTCCCGGCGGGGTTCGTGACGATTGGCCTTGCCGTGCCGCCCACCGCCACAGACACGGACACGGGAGCGTCCGCGCATGCCTGACACGCCCGTGTTTGCCGTGGTCGGACACCCCAACAAGGGCAAGTCCAGCGTGGTCGCCACGCTGTCGCAGAACGATGCCATTGCGATTGCACTGGAGCCCGGCACCACCCGCAAGCGACAGCGCTATCCGCTGTCGGTGGATGGCGAGGTTCTCTACGTGCTGGAGGATACCCCGGGTTTTCAGCGCCCCCGGCGCGTGCTGGAGTGGCTCGAGGCGCACAGTGCGTCGGCCTCGGATCGGGCACAGACGGTGGCTGCCTTTGTCACCGAACATCGCGACGACTCGCGCTACACCGATGAGTGTGAACTGCTCGCGCCGCTGATCGAGGGCGCGGGCATTATCTATGTTGTGGACGGGTCCGTCCCCTACAGCCCGGAACACGAAATCGAAATGACGATTCTGCGCTGGACGGGTCGCCCGAGCCTTGCCCTGATCAACAGTATCGGCGCCGACGACTACAGCGACGCCTGGCAGGCAGCGCTTGGCCAGTTCTTCCAGGTCGTGCGCCGCTTCAATGCCGTGCGCGCGCCTTTTGAGCAGCACCTCAGCCTGCTGCGGGCCTTCGGTCAGCTGGAGCCGGCGTGGGAAGCGCCGCTCGAGCGGGCGGTACGCTTCCTCTCTGACCAGCGCCAGGCGCGGCAGGCTCAGGCGGCGGTGCTCATCGCCGACACGCTGGTGGAGATGATGGCCTATCGCGAACAGAGCACACTGACCGAGATGCAGCTCGCCCAGGGCGAGGACGGGGAAATGGAAGAGCGCCTGCGCAAGCGCTGGTACGACCACCAGCGGCAGAAGGAGCAGGCGCTGCGACGGGATATCGAACACCTGTACCAGCACCGGCGCCTGCAGCGGCAGGAGGCCGCGCTGGAGTGGCACAGCGCACACGACCTGTTCAGCGAGGACAGTCGCCAGGCCTGGGGCGTCAGCAAGCGCTACCTGGCAACCGCCGGCTTCGGGGCAGGCGCGATCGGTGGAGTCGGCATCGACGCCCTCACCTTCGGCACCTCATTTGGACTCGGTGCCCTGGCCGGGGGAATAGTCGGCGGCACCAGCGCCTATCTCTTCGGCGATCGGCTGGCGCTGCCGGTCATGCAGTGGGGGCCATTGCAGAATGGCCTGAAGACCGCGACCTTCGGGCCGGTGCAGGACAGCCAGTTCGGCTACGTCGTGCTTGGCCGCGCGGTGGATCACTGGTGGCACATCAGTCACCGCAACCACGCCGGTCGCGACCTGCTCGACCTGGCGCCGGCGGGCGATCACTGGCTGGAATCACTGGATGCCCGCAGCCGGCGTACCCTGCAGCGCGGGCTGGATGCCTGCCGCAGGAAAGGCAGGCTTGATGGCCGCCTGCGGGAGGAGTTCGTGGCCGTGGTTGCCGCGGCCCTGGCAGTCTACGACCAGCGTCAGCGCTGATTCAGGCGCCGGCGATTCTGCGCGTAGGTGGCGGCGTCCAGCGGCAGGTAGCCGGTGAGGTGCAGCCAGCGCGGGGCGCCGGCAAAGTAGCTGTCGAGGAAGGCCGCGAGATCGGGCTTGTCGCGCAGTGAACTGCGGCTGACGTACAGGTATAGCGGTCGCGACAGCGGCTGGTAATCGCCACTACTGGCGGTCTCTACCGAAGGATAGACCGGTCCGTCGCTGTTGTCGATGGCGATGACGCGCAGGGATTCCCAGTGACGATGATAGGCTCCGATACCGAAGAAGCCGAGGCTGCCCTCGTCCGACTCGATTGCCTGTGCCAGCCATTCCTCGTCTTCACTGGCGGCGTAATCCTTGCGGCTGGACCGGGTTTCTCCCACGATCTTGCGGGTAAAATAATCATAGGTGCCGGAATTCTCGCCACGCCCGTAGAGCGCAAGGGGCCGGTCCGGCCACTGCGGGCGGATCTGCTTCCAGCGGGTTACTGAGCCCTCTGCCGCGGGCTCCCAGATGCGCCGTAGCTCGGCGACGCTGAGATGGTCGACCCAGTCGTTGTCGAAGTGGGTGACCACCGCCAGGGTGTCAATGGCCACCGGGAACTCCAGGTAGTCGACATCGGCATCGTCGCAGGCCCGTTGCTCCGTGCGGTTGATCGCGCGCGAGGCGTTGGCGATGTCAAGCTCGCCGGCGCAGAACCGCCGGAAACCCTCGGTAGTGCCGGCGAATGCAACGCGGATGTCCGCCGTGTCGTGATCGCGCCGGAAGCGCCGTGCCGCCTCCAGCGTGACCGGGTATACCGTGCTCGAGCCGTTCGCGACCAGAGTGCGCGCGCTCATGGGTGCCGAGTTCCCGCCAGCGTCGCCTTTCCTGTCGCAGCCGGTCAGTGCGATCGCGAGGGCCAGGCACAGCGTTGCGGTTGTGCGCGCGACGCGGCTGCGGTACACCGCCTGCGGGCAGCCGCCAGCGGCTATCACGGCGTTGATTTCCCGTCCTCTGAGGACTCCCGTAGTGACCGGCAGAAGGCGCGCAGACTCGCCAGACGGGTTTCCACGGTGTCGAAGTAATCATCGAGGTGATCGATCATTTCGTGCTGCTCGTTCTCGATGCTTTGCTGCAGCTGCTGGTCGAGCTCGGCAACGGCGTCGCTCAATGCGTCGATATGCTGGGTCTTGTCTTCGAGGTGCCGCGATTTCATTTTTTTCCTCCAGCGCTGGGTGACGCCTGCGGAATGGCCTGCGTCCGGAGTCAGCGTCGTTTCAGAGCAACTCGATTATCGCCAGTGCCAGCAGCGGAATCACGAAAAACACGCCGACGATGTACGCAAGTACAAACAGGCGGTTCTTCTGTGCAAGGCCTGCCAGCCCCTCGGCGATGCGCATCGGTATGGGGCGCAGCCAGGGCAACCCGTAGATGACCAGGATCGCGAGTATGTTGAACGAGAGATGGATCAGCGCGATCTGCAGCGCCAGCACCGCCGTCGGGCCGCTGATGGCCGTTGCGGCGAGCAGCGCGGTGACGGTGGTACCGAGGTTGGCCCCCAGCGTGAAGGGATACACCTGGCGCAGTGTGAAAACCCCGGTGCCGGCGAGTGGGACGATCAGCGCCGTGGTGGTGGACGAGGACTGCACGGCGACGGTGATGACACCGCCCGAGAACATGCCGGACAGCGGGCCGCGGCCGACGGCGGCGTGCATGATCTCCTTGGCCCGGCCGACCATGACCTTGCGCAGTACCTTGCCGATGGTGGTGACCGAGAACACGATCGCGGCAACGCCGAGAAGGATGAGTGCAACGCCGGACCATACGGTTGGTAGCCAGGAAACGGCACTGCTGAACAGGTCGCTGGCCGGTGTGAGCAGGGTTTTCATGAAGTTGACGTTCTTCATGCTCAGGTTGGTATCGCCGACGAGCAACGCTGCCGCGGCCTGGCTGACATTCTCCATCGGATGCAGCAGCAGCTCCAGCGGCAGCAGGAGAAACACGGCCAGCAGGTTGAAGCTGTCGTGTACGGTCGCCGCCGCGAAGGCGCGGCGGAACTCGACGCCGTTGCGCACATGTCCCAGGCTGACAATAGTGCTGGTCAGGGAGGTGCCGATGTTGGCGCCCATGACCAGCGGGATGGCAATCCCCAGTGGCAGGCCGCCGGCGACCATGCCGACAATAATTGACGTCACGGTGCTGGAGCTCTGGATCAGGGAGGTGGCGACAACGCCGACGATCAAAGCGATGACGGGGTTGGTGGCAAAGGCGAAGAGCTCGCGGGCGTTCCCGCCCGTGGCGGTCTTGAAGCCATCGCCGATCGCGCCGACAGCTGCAAGAAGCAGGTAGACCAGCGCGATAACGGCCAGCCACGACAGCCACGGGGACGGTCGCGAATGGGGGTAGGACAGTACCTCCGCGTTTGCGGTCATGGTGGCGAACCTCGCCGGGGACGGTGCGTGCAAATGAACCTTCACGCAGTGTGCACGCCGTTTGTTACGGTTTGATGACGCTGTCGCTACAACGGGTAAGATGCTTTATTGGGTCTGCTGCGATCGTGAAAGTCGCGAGCCTTACCGCCGAGATGCGACTCCGGTAGTTACCGAACTTACCGCGGGTTCGGAAACTAGCCGGTCACGCCAAGCCCTGCAGCAATGGCATTCACGCTGAGCAGGAGCTGTGGCAGGAGTGTCTCGGCTTCCGCTGTACCGCCCCGCGCCTGCAGGTCGCGCCAGCGCGCAAGCAGTGCCACCTGGTGGCGATGCAGCGGCGTCAGGGCCTCGGACCGGCGCGCGATGACGTTATGGATACGCGGCCTGGCCTGCGCGAGGGGTGCCCCGTAGACAAGCTCGAGCATGGCTCCCGTGCGCGTGTACTCGTCCTCAATACGCGCCAGGATCTGCGACCCCGACCCCGACCCCGACCCCGACCCCGACGCCGCGTCTGCCACCAGCTCTGCGTACTCGCGCATGATCGGGAGCGACGCGGTCATCCACGCCGTGGCGATGTTGCTGAGCAGGTAGTGGATCGGCGGCCAGCGCTCCGGTGTCTCAGCCTTCACCGCGACAATGCGGGCAAAGGCCTCTGGCGCCGTTTGCTGCAGGGCCTCCAGGGCGCTGCCCAGCCCATACCAGCCGGGAAGTACAAAGCGGGACTGGTTCCACGCGAAGACCCAGGGAATCGCACGCAGGTCGGAGAGGCTGCGCTGCCCGGTCCGCCGCGGTGGGCGCGAGCCGATGCGGCTCGCTTCCAGGACGTCGATCGGCGTGGCACTGCCGAAAAAGTCGATAAAGCCCTCGGCTTCCAGGAGCTCCCGGTAGGCGGTGCGGCTGCTCGCTGACAGGCAGTCCATGATGCCCGGTAGGTCCTCGGGATCCCGACGCCCGGCGCTATCGAGGGCGGTCGCGGCAAACGCCCCGGCGCCAAGCAGTTCCAGGTGGTGCGAGGCCGTGCTGCGATTGGCATATTTCTGGGATATGGTTTCGCCCTGCTCCGTGACCCGCAGATCACCGCGCACTGTCTGCGGCGGCAGGGCCCGGATAAAGCGATGAGTCGGGCCGGCGCCGCGGCCAATGGTGCCGCCCCGGCCATGGAAGAAGCGGATGCGGACACCGTGTCGATCACCAACCCCGGCCAGTGCACGCTGCGCGCGGTAGAGGCTCCACAGGCTGGCGACAATACCACCGTCCTTGCCCGAATCGCTGTAGCCCACCATCACCTGCTGCTCTGGCTGTACTCGACCGTCACGCCGTTGTCGGTAGCGCAGGCTGCGGGCGACGATGGGGTGGTCGAGATAGTCATCGAGTATGGCCGCCGATCGCTCGAGATCATCGATGGTCTCGAGCAGTGGCACGACTTCCAGCGGACAGACGGCCGCGCCGCTCTCGTCCGCCAGCAGCAGACCGCCGTCGCGGGCGAGGACATACACGGCCAGCAGGTCTTCCGCGCTGCGCGTCATGCTCACGATCAGGGCCCCCAGGCCCTGTGGTCCGTGCTCGTGCA
>JAWLGG010000144.1:0-6879 GCA_041685155.1 Chromatocurvus sp. | reverse complement strand
CAATGTCGGACGCCGGATGAATCCGGTTGGCCACGTGGATCACGTTGTCGTCGTCGAAACAGCGCACCACGTGGGCGATGGCGTCGGTCTCGCGGATGTTGGCGAGGAACTGGTTGCCGAGGCCCTCACCTTTGGAGGCTCCCGCGACCAGTCCGGCGATGTCGACGAACTCCATGGTGGTTGCCACTTCCCGCTGTGGCTTGACGATGGCGGCAATTTTCGACTGCCGCGGATCCGGTACCGGCACGATGCCGGCATTCGGTTCGATGGTGCAGAACGGAAAATTCTCCGCATCGATCCCGGCGCGGGTCAGTGCATTGAACAGGGTGGACTTGCCCACGTTGGGCAGTCCGACGATCCCGCATTTGAATCCCATACAGCCTTCCTTTAGGACAGCGTCAGCTGGCGCTGAAGCTGTGCAGTTGTGTCATGGCCTTCGCCAGGTCGCCGTCCAGCAGCAGCGGCAGAGCGTCGGCGGCGGCCTCGATGGCGGCCGTGGTCATGTCGCCTTCACCGGCGGGCGCCCGGCCGAGCACATAGGGGCTGACGCGGTCTGCGTTGCCCGGGTGGCCAATGCCGATACGCAGGCGGTAAAAATCCTTGCTGTTGCCAAGGGCGCGCACGATATCCCGGAGGCCGTTGTGGCCGCCGTGGCCGCCATCGCGCTTGAAGCGCGCGACGCCGGGCGCCAGGTCGAGCTCGTCGTGGGCGACGAGCAGCTGTGCCGGCTGCAACTTGAAGAACCCTGCCATGGCGCCCACGGCCTGGCCGCTGCGGTTCATGAAAGTGTCCGGGATGAGCAGGCGAACAGGGTACCCGCTTATCGTGATGCGCGCGGTCCTGCCGAAGAAACGGCTCTCCCTGGCGAGTACGCTACCGTGGCGGCGCGCCAGGCAGGCGACGAAATCCGCACCGGCGTTATGCCGGGTGCCGCGGTAGGCGTCCCCCGGATTCCCAAGCCCGATGATGAGTGCAATAGCGGCCGTCATGTCCGGGGATGGAGCTGGTGCCGAACTATGACCGGACGAGAGTTACCCGTCGTCCTTGTTGCCGTTGTCGTCCTGGGTCGGCACTTCATCTGCTGCGGGTTCGTCCTCGGCATCGACATCATCGTCTTGCTTCTCGGCGCGCGGTGCGACGATGGCGGCGATCAGCATGTCGTGGTCTTCGCCCAGGGACAGCGCGACAGAGGCAGTGCCTTCGGGAAGCGTCACATCGGACAGATGAATGCTGTCACCGATACTCAGCTCCTGCATGTCGATCTCGATGTATTCGGGGATCTGCGCGGGCAGGCAAAGCAGTTCGATTTCCAGCGCCTGGTGCTCGATCACGCCGCCTTCGAGCTTGACGCCCTTGCAGGATTCTTCATTCAGGAAGTGGATGGGGATGTTGACCTTGAGCTCCACGTTCTCGTCGATACGCAGGAAGTCCGCGTGCATGACGCGCTCCTTTGCCGGGTGACGCTGCAGGTCCTTGAGAATGGCTTTCTCGGTATCCCCGCCGATCTTCACGGCAATGACCTGCGAGAAGAAGGCTTCATTTTCCAGCGCCTTCTCGAGGTCCTTGCTGATGATGCTCAGCGGACGGGGGTCCTTGCCCGCGCCATAGATAATGGCGGGCACCAGGTTCGCGTGGCGACGCAGGCGGCGGCTCGCACCTTTCCCCAGGTCGTCGCGCGGGATCGCGTTGATTTCCAGTTGGTCAGACATTGTCGTGACTCCTATGCTTCAGATGCCGGCAGGCTTGCGACCAGCGTTGCCGACACGGCTACGTATGCGCCGTTCACTGCGTTCTCCCCGGCGGGGAGGGACGCTCAGGACGAGAACAGCGCGCTGATGGATTCCTCGTTCGAGACGCGGCGGATGGACTCCGCCAGAAGATCCGAGATAGTAAGCTGGCGGATCTTGCCGATGCCCTTGGCCTCGTCGCTCAGGGGAATCGTATCGGTGACCACGAGCTCATCGAGCTCGGAGTTGCGAATATTGTCGAGGGCGCGACCGGACAGTACGGGGTGCGTACAGTAGGCCACGACCTTGGTCGCGCCGCGCGCCTTGAGCGCATCGGCGGCGTTGCACAGTGTGCCGGCGGTATCCACCATATCGTCCACCAGCAGGCAGGTACGCCCGTCTACCGCGCCGATCACGTTCATGACCTGTGCCTCGTTGGCCTGGGGCCGCCGCTTGTCGATGATTGCGAGCTCCGCGTCGTCGAGCTGCTTGGCAATGGCCCGGGCGCGGACCACGCCGCCGATGTCGGGCGACACCACCACCAGGTTTTCGTAGTGGCAGGTCACGATGTCGTCGTTGAGCACCGGGGAGCCATACACGTTGTCCACCGGACAGGCGAAAAAGCCCTGAATCTGCTCGGCGTGCAGGTCGACGGTGAGTACGCGGTCGACACCGACCGCGACCATGAGGTCGGCCACCACCTTGGCGGATATCGGCACCCGCGACGAGCGTGCGCGGCGGTCCTGGCGGGCGTAGCCGAAGTAGGGGACGACCGCTGTGATGCGCGCTGCAGAAGCACGGCGCAGCGCGTCGATCATTACCAGGAGCTCCATGAGGTTGTCGTTGGTCGGTGCGCAGGTGGACTGCAGCACGAAGACATCCTTGCCGCGCACGTTCTCGTTCAGCTCCACGGCGATCTCGCCGTCGCTGAATCGACCGACATCCGCTTTGCCCAGGGAAAGATACAGGCGATTGGCTACACGGCGCGCCAGTTCGGGGTTGGCGTTGCCGGTGAAAACCATCATTTTTGCGGACACGGCTGCTACCCCAAGAGACGTTGTCGGATTCCGGGAATTGGCTGGGGTGGCAGGATTCGAACCTGCGAATGCCGGGATCAAAACCCGGTGCCTTGCCACTTGGCGACACCCCAAAAGCTGGTTCAGAGCACTGACTCTATCTCTTTCATCACGGGGGACTGGTTCAGACCGGCCGCGACCCACGCGCGCCAGGGTGCTGGTGCCCGCTGCGCGATGCGCCGTGCGGCGGCCTCGCTGTCACTCTGGCAGAACACACAGGCTCCCGTGCCGGTCAATCTCGCGTCCCCAAAATTCTGCAGCCAATTCAGTGCCTTATCGACCTCTGGGTAGAGGCGGCGCACAATCGGCTGACAGTCGTTACGGGAGTACCCCGCGAAAAAGGCGTGCATTGTGATCGGCGCGCTGTCGCGTGTCAATTCCCGGTGGGAAAATATTTCCCCGGTGTGCACGGCGCAGCCGGGCTTGATGACCACGAACCAGGCGGCGGGCAGGTCCATGGGGGTCAGCTGTTCACCGATGCCCTCGGCCCAGGCGCTGTGCCCGAGCACGAATACGGGGACATCGGCGCCCAGGCGGGCGCCGATAGCCGCCAGGGACTCCCGCGACAGCCCCAGGCCCCACAGCGCATTCAGTGCCAGCAGCGTGCTCGCGGCATCGGAACTGCCGCCGCCGAGCCCGCCTCCCTCCGGCAGGCGCTTTTCCAGTCGAATCGATGCACCGCATTCCCCGGGCGTTGCCGGCAGGGCCTTCAGCGCCATGGCGGCGCGCACCACCAGATTGTCGCTGTCAGCTATCCCCAGATCCGGGCCGGCCAGCGTGATCTGTCCCGTGCGGTTCGCCGCGATGTCCAGTGTGTCGCCGATGTCGATCAGCTGGAATGCGGTCTGCAGATTGTGATAACCGTCCGCCCGGCGCCCGGTAATGTGCAGGAAGAGGTTGAGCTTGGCGGGTGCGCTGACGCGCAGCGGGGTGTCCTTGATCACGCGTCACCCACCGTCCACTGGCCGTTCACCAGTCGCAGGCTGATAGCGTCGGCGGCGTGTGTCAGCGTGAGCTTCGCCGGCAACGTGCCGGTTCCGGCCCCTGTATAGGCGGCATAGGCAATGACCCAGCCGCCCTGGCGGATCTCGCTCGCGCGCCCCTGTTCGAGCTGCAGCGCCTCCAGTGGCTGGGCGGGATCGGGCAGGCCGCGCAGCCAGAAGCGCAGGGCGTCGACGGGAATGGGCCAGCCGGTTGCCGAGGCCAGGGTTTCCGGTGTGCTGCTGTCGTAGACGCTGCGCTCGCCGCCGCGCATAACCTGCAGCGTGCCGTCCTCGTGGATGATGCGCACCGCGCCGGCGCCAAAGGGTCCTGACAGGTCTACCTCACTGCGTCCATCGCGCTGTGACCAGCCGAGGCTGGCGCTCTCCGCGCCACCGCGCCAGCGCAGGGCGACCTTGGCCGCCAGGTCCCAGTCGGTGACGGAGGCCGCGTGCTCGCGGTAGGCCGTCCAGCTCGTGGCGGTGGTGCGGTCCGGTGAAGTGGCGCAGCCCGTCACGACGACCAGGACGGCAACGGCAAGTCCTCGCAGTGCAGTCACGATCAGTCGTCAGGGGAGGTCATCGACGCCCAGGCGCTGCAGGGTTTCCTGCAGTACCGGATGATCCGGGTCCTTGAGCAGTGCGCCGCGCCAGATGTTGCGGGCGCCGTCGACGTTGTCGTTCTTCCACATGACCTCGCCCAGATGAGCCGCCACCTCGGGATCGGGGAAGCTCGCGTAGGCGCGGGTGAGGTAGTCGATGGCCGCCTCAAAATCGCCTTTCTTGTAGAGAACCCAGCCCATGCTGTCGAGAATGGCCGGCTCGTTGGGCTCCAGCTTCAGCGCCTCGCGGATCAGTTCGTGGGCCTCGTCGAGACGATCGGTGCGATTGGCCAGGGTGTAACCGAGCGCGTTGAGCGCAGTGGCATTGGCCGGTTCGCGGGCGAGGATGCTGCGCAGGTCTGCAACCGCCGCATCGATATCGTCACGGCGCTCATGTACGACGGAGCGGGAGTAGCGCAGGGAGGTCGACTCCGGGAACGCGGCAATCGCCTCGTTCAGCAGGGCCAGGCTGGCCTCGTCCCGCCGTGCCTCGTTGAGCAGGTTGGCCTGCAGCGCGTACAGCTGCTCGCTGCGTGCCGGATAGCTCTGCCGCAGCGTCGCGAAATAGCCGCTGAAGCGCGCCTGCCGGTCCTCGTCGAGCAATAGCTTGCCGATGCGCAGCGTCGCCGCCAGCAGGTCCTTGCCATCGCCCACCTGCATGTAGTGTTCTATCGCCTGCGCGTTATCATCCTCGCTCTCGGCAATCCGGCCGAGGACGAAGTACGCCTCGCTGCTGCGCTGCTGCAGGTCGAGAAGCTGCTGCAGGTAGGCCTTGGCCGCCAGCCGGTCATCCAGCTCCTCATTGATAAGCGCCAGGGAGAACAGCAGGTCGCCGTCCTCGGGGTTGCTCGCGGACAGTATCTCGAACTGCTGCCGCGCCGCCGCCATGTCATCGCGGGCGAGCAGGCGCGCGTACTGCAGACGCAGGCGATCGCGCTCGGCATCTTCCTCGAGCGCGCGCTCGATGCGGGCGAATGGCGTTTCGCTGCCCTGCTCCTGCAGCATGCGCGCCTCCAGCAGCAGGGCCTGGTGCTGGAAGGGTTCTATGGCGAAAACGTCATCCAGCCTGGCCAGTGCGCGCTGGCTGTCGCCCATCTCGTCGGCGATAAGTGCACGTGTCATCAGCAGCGAGATGCTGTCAGCGAGATCCGGCAGCAGTTTCTCCAGCGCCTCCATGAGGGCTTGCTGGTCCCTTGCACCGAGTGCGTCAAAGCCATTCAGAAGGATGGGAAAACGGGCGTTGGATTCGTCGTCGCGGGCTACGGCGGCGAGGTGCGGCACAGCCTCCAGCAGGCGCCCCTCCCGCACCAGCAGCGTCGCCAGGGT
The DNA here is from genome assembly GCA_041685155.1 of Chromatocurvus sp. Taxonomy (GTDB): domain Bacteria; phylum Pseudomonadota; class Gammaproteobacteria; order Pseudomonadales; family Halieaceae; genus Chromatocurvus. The sequence goes on along the minus strand of JAWLGG010000144.1, from coordinate 1,168 downwards.
ATTGTGCGGCTCCGGGTTGTCGGGCTCCAGTTCGACCCACAGGGTGACCGCCTCCCGCGCTGCGTCCTCGCGCTGCAGGTACTGGGCGAGGTGGGTGGCGTGGGCGCTGACCGCCGGGTCGCGCAGCTTTGTCGCCTGCTCCATGTACAGGTCCATGGCCGTCTCGTAGTCGCGCTTGCGCAGGGCGAACTCGGCAGCCAGCAGCGGGTAGACGCTGTCATCGGGCAGGCGGCGCAGGGCTGTTTCCGGGAGGGCCGGGGGTGGCTCCCCGGCGCTTTCCGCGGCCTCGCTGGCGGGACTTGCGTCGTTCGTGAGGGGGATGTCATCGCTGTCTTCGCTGGTTCCGGGCGCCGTTGGGGAACCCGACCCTGCCTCCGCTGCGCTGTCGGGTGCAGGCACTGCCGGGCTGCCTGCTTCCCGCGCCTCACCGGATGCTGCTGCCGGCGGCGACGGGTTTTCCGGCTGCGCCGCACAGGCGGCCAGCAGGCAGAAGAAAAGAGCGGTGGCAACGGGGCGCAGGGGCATAGGTTCGCAGGAATAGCAGATAGTGTAAGCGTCAATAATGACATAGTCGTTACCCGAAACCCACACGCCGTCTCCGGGGGCGGTGCGCAATCGCAGCCCAAGCTATCAATTGCCGCGCAAGTTGTTAAAATTGCGCTCACAGGAGGCGCCGCTGGGGTACGGGCGCGACACCAGTAGCCAGTATCGCCAGCGCTTGCGCTGTTGATTGCGGAGATTCCGGCAGCTCGACATGAACCTTATCGCCCTGGGCATAAACCACAATTCGGCGGCTGTCGAGGTTCGCGAACGCGTGGCGTTTGCGCCGGAGCAGGTGGGCGAGGCACTGGTGCACGCCTGCACCATCGTTGAACTCGACGAGGCGGTCGTGCTGTCCACCTGCAACCGCACCGAGATCTACGCCGTTGTGCGCGACGGCAGCGTGCTCGCCGACAAGTCGGCGCAGGTCATTGCCTGGATGGCCAATTACCATCATCTGTCAGTGGATGAGCTGCGGGCCGCCTCCTATCACCACGAGGCCGAGGATGCCCTGCGCCACCTTGTGCAGGTGCCGACCGTACCTGCCTCGGAGGCAACCGCGAAAGCGGACTTCAGCTGCCCGAAAATCTGCGGCTCACCAAGGACCATGGAGTCGAGACCGGCCGCC
>JAWLGG010000143.1:0-6923 GCA_041685155.1 Chromatocurvus sp. | reverse complement strand
CGACGCCGGACTGGCCCACGAGCACGCTGGTGTGGTCGGCAAGCGCGGCAAGACATCACTGCTGAATGCGTTGCTGCCTGCGGCGGCACAGCGCACCGGCGCGCTGTCTGAAGGCTCCGGCAAGGGCACGCACACCACCACCAGGGCGGCGCTGTTCCACCTGCCGGGCGGCGGTTGCCTGATTGACTCGCCCGGCATCCGCGAGTTCGGCCTGGGGCACCTGACTCGGCACGCCGTGGAATCGGGTTTTCGCGAGTTTCACCCCTACCTGGGACACTGCCGCTTTCGCGACTGCCGGCACCAGAGCGAACCGGGTTGCGCCCTGCTGGCGGCAGTTGCGGCCGGCGCCATACCGGCGCAGCGTCTCGCCAGCTATCGTCATATCGTCGGGTCGCTAGCGGCGCCAGGCTGACATTTCGTTGACGCGTAGCCGGACTGTCGCTCTGGCTCAGGAGGCCATCATCGCCTCGCCAATGCGCGTCGGGGCGCCGGGCACATAGCGGGCATCGAAGGTCACCGACGCCGCCTGCGGGAACAGCAGAATAACCGTCGACCCCAGCATGAACCGACCCATTTCCGCACCGCGCTCCAGCCTGACCGCAGCGGGCAGCGCATCGAAATCCGTGGTCACCGGGCGTCGCGGGGGCGGTGCCACCTGCCCACCCCACACGGTCTCGATCCCGGCCACAATCATGGCACCCACAAGCACCATGGCGAACGGACCGCGCGGCCCCTCGAAATAGCACACCAGGCGCTCATTGCGGGCAAAAAGGCGATCCACGCCCTCCGCCGTCACGGCATTGACCGAGAACAGTCGACCGGGAACGTAACAGGTGGCCGTCACCCGACCGGCCATGGGCATATGCACCCGGTGGTAGTCGCGCGGCGAGAGGTAGATCGTCGCGTACGCACCGTCGTCAAACTGCGCCGCGCGCGCACTGTCACCGCCCAGGAGTTCCCGGGTCGTGAAGTGGCGTCCCTTGGCCTGGAAAATGCTGTCTCCGCGAATGCTTCCGCACTGGCTGACTACGCCATCCGCCGGGCACACAAGATCCGCATCGGAGAGCGGTCGCGCGCCAGCGGCGAGCGGGCGGGTGAAAAACGCATTGAAGGACGGGTAGTCATCGACCCCGGTCGCCTGTGCTTCATCGAGATTGACACCGTAGTGAGCAACAAAGCGGCGAATTACCAGTGAAACCAGCCAGCGGGGCTGGCGTGCGCAGGCAAGAGCGCCTACGATCCGGGATAGAAGGTGTTGCGGCAGGCAGTGCTGGAGCCAGATAAAGAGTGTCGACATGGGCAGAAGTTTACCGGCAAACCAGGCTCGGGTCAGGCTTTTTGCGCTTGCCCTGATACCCTGCCTGTGCGCCGTTGAAATTCTGGCTGATGATTCGCTTCGCGGCTGGACAGCGCCGGTTCCACAGGCCGAAAAGCCGCAGGAGACCGAGGAGAACTGGGTCGACTCCAGCCACGCCTATGTCACCGAGAACGCCCAGGCGCTGACCCAGTGGATGGACCAGTTCTTCGGTGACGAGAACTACAATCTCGAGCAGGCTGAATCCCTCCTGCGTCTTCAGCTTATAGGGGGCTGGGACACCGAGGAAGGCTTCGATCCCAAGATCCGCCTGCGCGGCAAGCTGCAGCTGCCGAGAGTCTCGAGGCGGCTCGACCTCGTATTCAGCGATCAGGCACAGGACGACGAGGATCTCGAGGACGACCGGCTGGATGACCGGGTTGGCCTGCAGTACCTGCTTCGCGAGGGAGAGCGGTCGCGCTTCGATACGACGCTGGGGTTCGCCTCCAGCGGACTCAAACCGGGTGTCAGGTATCGCAACCACGGGCCGATCATCGAAGAGGCCAGCTACCGCTTCATCCAGCGTGTCCAGTGGGAGCAGGACGAGCGCTTCTATGCCACCAGCCAGCTGGACCTCAACTACAAACAGGACGACGACACCGTGTGGCGCTGGAGCCAGCGCGCTCTCTGGGGAGAGGAAAGCGAGGGCGTGGAATGGCGCTCAAGACTGGCATTGCGCCAGCGCCACCTCCTGGACAGCGAAAGACCCCTCGCCGTGGAGCACTTCCTGCTCGTCGACGGCGTGACCCGGCCCGATGCCTTTGTCCACAATTACCGTCTCGGCACGATTTTCCGACGCCAGGTGTACCGACCCTGGATGTTTGTCGAGGTCGAGCCCAGCTACAGCTTCCGCAAGCTGGACGCTCAGAGCGGCCGCGACGGTGAGTGGGGCATCATACTGCGGCTGGAGTTCGCCCTGCAGCGTGATCTCGCACGCATTGACGAGTCGGCAAACGAGACCTGAAGATCCTCGCTTCGCGGCTCAGCGGGACCCGAAGCACCCTCTGACCCGGGACAGGCGGGTTTAAAGCTGCTCCTCGGCGAAAGCCGCAAGGCGTGAGCGGACAATACCGCCGATATGCATGACGCCGGCGTGCTGGTAGATCTTGCTTTTCTCCACCAGATAAGTCAGTCCGGAGGTCAGGGGCGAGATGTACTTGTTGTCGATCTGCGCGAGGTTGCCGAGCACCACGATCTTCGACCCCTCCCCCACCCGGGAGATCACCGACTTGAGCTGGAACTGGGTCAGGCCCTGGGCCTCGTCGATGATGATATAGGCGTTGTTGAACGAACGACCACGCATGAAGTTGAGCGACTTGAACTGGATATTCGCCCGCTCCTTGACGTAGTCGATACTGCCAACGCAGGACTCGTCGCCGCCGTGCAGGATCTCCAGGTTGTCGTCGAAGGCCGCCAGCCAGGGCGCCATCTTCTCTTCCTCGGTGCCGGGCAGGAAGCCGATATCCTCGGCGATGGGCGGCGTCGAGCGGGCGACGATCAGCTTGCTGAAGCGCCCTTCCTCGAGAATCGCGTGCAGCCCGTAGGCGAGCGCCAGCAGCGTCTTGCCCGAGCCGGCCGGCCCGGTCATCACGGTCATGTCAACGCTGTCATCGCCAAGCAGCGACATCGCCATGGCCTGCTCGAGGTTGCGCGGCGACAGGCCCCAGAAACGACGGTTCATCAGCTTTTCACGGCTGTCACATCGCAGGTACAGATGGCGCGCGTCAAAGCGTACCACGAAGGCGAAAAAGGCGTTGTCGTCGTACACAAAGAGGTTGGGGTAGGCTTCGGGAAGTGCCTCACGCGGCACCCGGTGCAGGGTCTGATCGTCCTCGCGAACCGTATCGACCTCGGCTACGGCACTCCAGAAATCGCCCTCGATGTGCTGGTAGCCGCGCGCCAGCAGATCGATATCGTCGAGCACGCGATCGCGCCGGTAGTCCTCCACATGCATCAGACCCGACCCCTTGGCCTTGATGCGCATATTGATGTCCTTGGTCACCAGGCAGACAAAGCTGTCCGGGTTCTCCGCCTGTAACCGGATGGCGACGTTGATGATGCGGTTGTCGTTGGCCTGATCCTGGGTCGCATCGAGGTAGGGTACCTGGCTGTCGTCCCGGATCAGCTGGTCAGGGTAGATGGCCAGCGTTCCGAGGCGGCCCTCCAGCGTGCTGCCGGGCAGGTCGACCCCCGCCTGGATCTGCTGCGGCGTGGCGGCGTCAACGACCTTGTCGATCAGCTGAATGGCAATCCGGGCCTCGCGGCTCACCGTCTTGTCGTGTCGATCCTTGATGTGATCCAGCTCCTCGAGGACGGTCATCGGGATAACCACATGGTGCTCGGAAAAGCCGGTAAGCGCGGTAGGGTCGTGCAGCAGGACGTTCGTGTCGAGCACATAGGTCTTGGCCTGCACGGGCAGAGCCTCGAGCATGGCAGCATTCAACGCGGGACTGGAATCCATGAGTGGCTCCTGGGCTTGGGAGTGACTGGGAAACAGGGGGCGCCGGACGGCGCCGGAAGTGACGACAGGCGCCTGCGCCGGGCGGGCTGCCTGAACAGAAGGGATAGGGCGGGTGGGCGATGCGTCTGATGCGTAAGACCTGCTGTGTTGCCGTCTCCGAGACTGATTATTGGCCGCTATCACGGGGGCTGTCAATCGTGCCACCGCGCTGATCGCGCATCGGCCGGCGCCGCGATCTGCACTGACACCCGTGACCTTTTCCGCTACGATAGTCGATTAATTGATGCACAGGCCGCACAGACGCCACTATGCTGAACAGCGACGCCCTATCCCAGCTCAAGGGCCTGAAAAACCAGATGGAATCCGTCAAGGAGCGGGCCGAAGCCGTGGTCAAGGGCACGCCGGCGCGCTATGGGTTTGCCGTCCTCGACGACGGTCGCGAGGTGTTCATCCCGCCGGACGAGATGCTCAAGACCTTCCCCAACGACCGGATCCGCGTCTGCATACGTCCCGGCACCGACAAACGCAGCATCGCCGAGGTCGAGAAGCTTATCGACAGCCCCCTGGGCGAGTTCACCGGTGAGTGCGTGCGCAAGGGCAAGGCCCTGTTCGTGCGCCCGGACCTCAGCAACATGCAGCGCTGGCTGTTCATTCCGCCGCACGCGCGCAACGGCGTGCGCGAGGGTGACTACGTCCGCTGCGCCGTGCTGCGCCACCCTATCCGCGACGGGCGACCCCAGGCCAAGGTGCTGAAAGTCATCGGCAATGTCGATACACCGGGCATCGAGAACCGCTATAGCATGGAGAAATTCGATCTGCAGCCGGAGTGGCCCGCCGCCAAACTGCAGCAGGTGGACGCGGCGCTGGACGCCTCGGCGACCGCCGAAAACCTGCAGCGGCTGGACCTGACCGACCTCGATTTCATCTCCATCGACTCGGCAAAGACCCTTGATATCGACGACGCCCTGTACGCCGACACCAGCGCTGATGGCTGGACGCTGTATATAGCGATTGCCGACCCGACCGCATTTGTTCCCGATGACTCGCCCCTCGAAGCCGACATTGCGCGACGCGCGACCTCTGTCTACTTCCACGGCGATCTGGTGCCCATGCTGCCGGAGGCCATGGCGCAGGACACCTGCGCCCTGTCCGCGGGCAACGACCGGCCGGCACTGGTCTGCAAGATCGACGTCAGCGACAGCGGCATTATCCGCCACTACGACTTTCTCGAGGCCACCGTGCGCTCACGGGCCAAGCTCACCTACTTTGCGGTAGACAAGTACCTCTCCGGGGAGCAGGACAGCCTGATGAGCCATGCCAGCCCGCTGGAAGCCCTGTACCAGGTCTTTCGCGCGCTGCACGCCGAGCGCGAGGCGAATGGCCTGCTCATGGAGGATCGCCGGGAGTTCCGCTGGATTCTCAACGACCGGAAGCAGATCGAAAGCATCGAACCGTTCGAGAAAATGGCCTCCCAGCGCCTGGTCGAAGAGTGTATGGTTGCCGCCAACCGCTGCGCCGCCGACTTTCTCTCCCGGCACGGTATCCGCGGGCCATTCATCCGGCACGATGGCTTTCGCAGCGACCGCCGCGACGAATTGCGCAAGTTCCTGGAGCTGCATCTGCCCCCGGCCGCGGACATCGACGTGGCGACCGTGGCCGGATTCCGCGAGCTCATGCGCCTGCTCAGCGACCCCGCGCATCCCCTGCCGCTGCGCAACATGATCAACCGGCTGATGACGCGCGCGGAACTGTCGCCGGAGCCCGGCCCGCACATGGGCATGGCGCTGCCCTGCTACACCAACTGCACCTCGCCACTGCGCAAGTACGTCGACTTCATGGTCCAGCGCCAGATCAAGGCCGCCCTGCACGGCCGCGAGCCCGTCGCCATTGGCGATGAGGCCTTCGCCGCACTGGCGGCAAGACTGCAGAACGCCCGGGCCGCCAGCCAGGCTGCGGAGCGCTGGCTCGCGGCAAATTACCTGCAGCGCCTGCACGCCTCGACGCCAGGGCCCTGGCCCGCGCACATTTCGCATATCAATAGCAGTGGATTCACCGCGCGCCTCGACGGCAGCGGACTGGAGGGTCAGGTAGACCTGCGCAAGGATCCGGAGAAGTTCAGCTACGACAAATGGCAGGCCAGCCTGACCAGCAGCACCCGGCGCTTCCAGCTCAACCAGCCGGTCAGCGTTGCCCTCGACAGCATTGATGCGGCGGCAAATCACCAGTGCCTGCTGCGCCTTGCGCCCGACTGCGGCCTGAAAACACCGGGCTGAAGCGAGGAGCAGACGCTCAATCCCTGGCCTGCATGGCTCACCGCTGCGACCGCACGACGGCGGGCAAGCGGCAGCGGCGGATCAGAAGTGCGCGTTACCCGGCGTGCGCGGGAAGGGAATCGCGTCGCGGACGTTATCCATGCCGGTGACGTAATTGAGCAACCGCTCGAAGCCAAGGCCGAAGCCCGCATGGGGCACGCTGCCATAGCGGCGCAGGTCCCGGTACCACCAAAGCTCCTCGCGCAGGGCCGGATCCATGCGTGCGTCGAGCACGTCGAGACGCTCCTCGCGCTGGCTGCCACCGATGATTTCGCCAATCCCGGGAGCGAGGACATCCATGGCGGCCACTGTCTCGCCATCGTCATTCAGGCGCATATAGAAAGCCTTGATATCCCGCGGGTAGTTCATCAGCACCACTGGCCGGCCGACGTGTTTCTCGCACAGGTACCGCTCGTGCTCCGACGCAAGGTCCGTACCCCAGGCCACGGGAAACTCGAAGGACTCACCGCAGCTCTGCAGAATGCGGATCGCCTCGCTGTACTCCATGCGCTCGAAGCGGTTCTCCAGGACCCCGCGCAGGCGTTCCAGCAGGGTCGAATCAATGCGCTGCTGGAAAAAGGCAATATCGTCCTCGCACTCGTCCAGTACGCGGCCGAAGACGTGCTGCAGCAGGGATTCCGCGAGATCCGCCAGGTCCGCGAGATCGGCGAAGGCGATCTCCGGCTCCACCATCCAGAACTCGGCGAGATGGCGGCTGGTATTGGAGTTTTCGGCGCGGAAGGTCGGGCCGAAGGTGTAGACCTTGCTCATGGCCAGACAGTAGGACTCGACCTCG
>JAWLGG010000142.1:0-6927 GCA_041685155.1 Chromatocurvus sp. | reverse complement strand
GGTCAGGTCCGGGACCAGGTCCCGGACCATACCCCAAAAATCAAAAATACGAGCCAAAAAAAAGGCGAGCCACAGGGCTCGCCTTCTCGCGACAGACCAGGTCTTCAGCCAACAAAGGCTTTGCGCGGCTCGGAAACACCGGCAGGCTCCTGGCCTTTCAGGTAGGCCAGCATGGTGTCTGCATCAGAAACTTCAAACGGGTCAGTCGGGCAGTTGTCACCGAAATCCGGCTCGACAAACATCTTCTCGATCGCGCCGTCATTGACCAGCATGCTGTAGCGCCATGAGCGCATACCGAAGCCCAGGTTGGACTTGTCTACCAGCATGCCCATCTTGCGCGTGAACTCACCGTTACCGTCGGGCAGCAGGAAGATGTTCTTGTTACCCTGCTCCTTACCCCACTTGAACATCACGAACGCATCGTTGACCGACACGCAGATGATCTCGTCGACACCCTGCGCCTTGAACTCTTCGTAAAGCTCGTCGTAGCGCGGCAGGTGGTTGGATGAACAGGTCGGCGTGAAAGCGCCGGGCAGGGAGAACACCACGACCTTCTTGCCACCAAAAATATCCGCGGTGGTCTGATCCTTCCAATCGTAGGGATTGTCGCCGCCAATGGACTCGTCACGGACACGGGTCTTGAAGACAACGTCGGGTACTCGGGTTACTGCGCTCATGCAAACCTCCTTGATTGTGGCACCAATGAGACAGGCCGCGTTATCACTCGCGTACTGACCGTGATACACAGCGACCAGAAAACCTGCTACTCGATTCATACTACGCGATCGAGGCCAATCGATAAAACTCTTTTTATAGATAGCGCCAATTCAAAAAATCGATCACCGGAAAGGACTCCCGTGTGCATGCATTTCGCCCCGTCATCGGCGCAACCAATCAACGTAAATAGCCCTCTACTCGTCTTCCCGCATCACCACAAGATCGATCATGCCGTGGGCGACATCATGCGGCAGCAACAGCATGGGCTGGCAACAGACCTGGCAATCCTCCACGTAACTGGCACCGATGTTGCCCGGGTCAACAAGTACCGTCTGTGATTCGCCGCAATAGGGGCAATCGATTACCTGCTCCTGAACTTCCACGGCTCCACTCTCCATGTGTGACACGCATCACAGCAAGTTGATTACCCGCAAAAACTAATTGACCATAACTGCGTATGGGATTATTTTCCCACTGTGACAGAAACCATTCAACAGGCGATCCGCTCGGCCATCCTGCGATTACTGCAACCGCTGGTGCGCGTACTCCTGCGCCACGGTATGGCCTATGGCACCTTCGCGGAACTGGCGCGCAAGGCCTACGTGGAGGAAGGCTTCAGCCACATCACGGAAAGCGGCCGACGAGCGACGATCTCCAATGTGTCTGCACTCACGGGGCTGACTCGCAAGGAGACAAAGCGGCTCCTTGAGCTCGATATCCACGACGGTCATGATAGCGACCAACGCTACAATCGCGCAATCCGGGTCGTCAGCGGCTGGCTGGCCGATCCGCGCTTCCTCAGCAAAAACGGTGAACCCGCCGAACTCCCCCTCGAAGGCGACAACAGTTTTGCCACCCTGGTAAAGGACTACAGCGGAGACATACCCCCTGCCGCCATGCTCGGCGTGCTGGAAACCAGCCATACCGTCAGCCGCGAGGGAGACCAGGTGCGCCTGCAGGAGCGGGCCTACATGCCGTCTCATACGCCCGTCGAGCGTATTCATATTCTCGGCCGGGACCCGGGGGAACTCATCAGCACGATTTCACATAACCTCGCCGCGGAAAAGCCGGCACGCGTTTTCCAGCGTAAGGTATCCAACCCCGCCGTGCGCGAGGATGCACTGGCAGCGTTCCGGGATATGACGAATCGCAAATCGCAGGAGCTGCTGGAGGAGTACCATCGCTGGCTTTCCGCACACGAGGTCGACGCGGAAGATCCGGAGGCGGGAAAACCCCACTACGTCGCAGTGGGAATCCACTATTTTGATGACACCCTGAACAAGGACACACCGGAATGAACCCGACACGCCTAGCCATCCTGTTGGTCGCCAGTCTGTTCGCCGTAATAAGCGCCTGCGGTGGCGGCGGCGGCCTGGCCGGTCTTTCGCCATCACTCCCCATCGGTGGCGGCGGCAGCGGCGGCATTGGCGGATCCGGCCTGACAACCAGCGGCACGATCGACGGCACCGGCAGCATCTTTGTCAACGGTGTCCGTTTCGATGTCAATGACGCTGAAATCCGTATCGACGGCGAACCCGCTACCGAAGCGGATCTCGGTCCCGGCATGATTGTCACGATTCGCGGCTCGCTGGATGAGGACGATCCCGACGAGGGCACTGCCGAGGAGGTCGACTACGAACGCGACCTCGTGGGCCCCGTCGATAGCATTGAAATCAACAGCGACAGCAACAGCATGCGCCTGCGTATACTCAATCGCAGCGTGATTGCCGAGCGCATCAATACAGTCTTCAGCGGTGTCGGTTTCGATACCCTGACCATCAATGACATCGTCGAAGTGTCTGGCTTCACTGACGAGCAGAACCGGATCCGCGCCACCCGCATTGCGCTGGACCCGGGCTTCGTGCCTGGCCAGAGCGAAATCAGACTACAGGGTGTCGTGTCAGGGCTGACGGGGACCGAGTTCGTCGTTGGCGACCGCACCGTGCGCGCGGCCAATGCCACACTGGTAAACCTGCCGGGAGGAGCGCTGGCGAACGGTCAGCAGGTGGAAGTCACAGGTACGCTCAGCGGCAACATTATCACCGCCAGTCGCATTGCCCTCGTGGGTAGCCTGGTGGACAACCTGCAAAGCGGTGACACGCTGCGCGTCCAGGGCACCATTACCGACTTCGTCGGCCGCAGCAATTTCCACGTGCGTGGTATCCCGGTAAATGCCGGTGAAGCCAGTCTCGAACTCGCCGGCAACAGCCTCCGCGCGGGCCTGGTGGTGGAAATCGAGGGCCCCTGGGACGGCTCGTTGCTGGACGCAGATCGGGTCACGGCGCGGCGCGGCCGCATTCGCGCGGAAGCCCGACTGGATGACATCGATGCCAACGCGGGCACCCTGACGCTGCGCTTCGTCACCGGCTCGGTGATCCTGCAGACTGATGATCGCACGCTGTTCACCGACGACGATGACGACGAGGACTTTCTCAGCATCAATGCCCTGCGCACCGGCGACTTTCTCTCGACCGAGGCCATCCTCAGCGGCAACACCCTGCTGGCCACCCGCGTGCGCCGCGAGGATGAAGAGGACGACGAGGTTCTGCAGGGCCCGGTCGACAGCTTTGTCAGCGGTGTCAGCGTCACTCTGCTCGGCGTGAGGTTCGAGACAGCCGGCGCGGATTTCGAGACCATCGACGATGTCGAGGTGGACTCCCCGACCTTTTATAACAGTGTTGCAGTGGGCGACCTGGTCAGGGTGGAAGACGACGAACCCGCCGACGGCATTGCCGACGAAGTCGAGTTCGAGTCAGCTGTCAATCTGGATGGCGACATCGAATTCCCGGAGGACGACTCCGACGACGACAACGACAACGACAACGACAACGACAACGACAACGACAACGACAACGACAACGACGATACGCTGGATGATGACGCCACAGAGGACGATGACGGGGATGACGCTCCGGGAGACGACGAGGACTCACCCGATGATGACATCGATGATGACGCGGGGGACGACGGCGCCGGTGAAGAGTCACCTGAAGACGAGCTGGACGACGATCTGGAAGACGACCTGGACGACGATCTGGAAGACGACCTCGACGACGATCTGGATGATGAAGCCGATGACGATACTGATGACTGAGAGCGGTTTGGGGTGAATCCCGCTACCAACGCGGCGCCGGGAAGCACATCGCCGCGGCGGCGCCGAGCGCTGTCGTCAGGCCACGTCCTCGACGCCGTTGCCTGTTCCCCGGCCTTCGGCCACGGGAGCGGACTCAGCAGCAGATACAGTGTCGAACTGCAGCGCACCATCGTCGATTGGTGACTTGAGGAACAGCTCCCGGTCGCGACCGTAATCCTGCGGATTCACCCAGGGAGCACGGTCTCCCTGGCGTGGAAAGCGATGCATGACACGACGCATGTAGCCGGCAGAAAAATCATCTATCCAGTCGCGGTCCGGCATGGACCGTAGTGCCTCGGGCACACGGGGTACCGCCACATCGGCGCCGCGGTCGCGCATGTGATTCAGCACGCGACAGAACCACTCGGCAGTCAGGTCCGCGCGCAGGGTCCAGGAGGCGTTTATATAGCCGAAGACCGACACCAGGTTGGGCACGTCGCTGCACATGACGCCCTTGTAGGTCCAGGTATCGGCAAAGTCGACCGCGCGCCCATCAACGCTGAACGCGGCATCGCCCATGACAATGAGTTCCAGCCCTGTGGCCGAGACAATGACGTCGGCGTCGAGGTGCTCTCCGGACTCCAGGTCGATGCCACTTTCCGTGAGCCGTGCAATCCGGTCTGTGACTACCCGCGCGCGCCCCACGCGCAGCGCCTCGAACAGGTCGTCATCGGGCACGAGGCACAGCCGCTGATCCCAGGGGTTGTAGCTGGGCGTGAAGTGGCGATCCACGTCCACCTCATCGCCCACCTTTTTGCGCACCTGGTCAATGAGGTAGGTCTTCAGTTGCTCCGGAGCCTTGCGGGAGCGGCGGTACAGCCACTGCTGCATCGTCGTGTTCTTCCAGCGCGTCACCGCATAGGCCCAGTTCTCCGGCAGCACACGCCGCAGGAAATTGGCCAGACGGTCGCGCGCCGGACGGGAGATAACGTAGGTCGGCGAGCGCTGCAGCATCACCACCTCCGCCGCCGTCTTCGCCAGCTCCGGCACCAGCGTCATTGCCGTGGCGCCGGAGCCGATAACGACAATGCGCTTGCCGCTGGCATCGAATTCTCCGGGCCAGAACTGCGGGTGGATAAAGTCGCCGCGAAAGTCCTCGCGCCCCGGGAACGCGGGCTGGTGTCCCTGGCGATAGCTGTAGTACCCAGCGCACATGAGGAGAAAGCGGGAGCGCAGCGTGACTGTCGCATCGTTCGCTGCATCGTGCACGGTCAGCGTCCAGCAGCCGCGGTCGCTGTTCCAGTCCGCCGCCTTCAGCCAGTGCCCGTAGCGGATGAGCGGCTCTATACCGTGGTCTTCGGCGGTGCGGCGGATATAGTTGAGAATGGACGGGCCATCGGCAATCGCCTTCGCCTCGCGCCAGGGACGGAAGTTGTAGCCCAGGGTGTGCATGTCGCTGTCCGAGCGAATGCCGGGGTAGCGGAACAGGTCCCAGGTGCCCCCCATCGCCTCGCGACCCTCGAGGATCATGACGCTGCGATCCGGACAGTGCTCGCGCAGATGACAGGCGGAACCAACCCCGGAGAGGCCGGCACCCACAATGATGACATCGGCGTCGAGTGTGTTCATGTCCTCACGATAGCGCCCGGCGGGCAGCGCTACAACATCCCCCGGCCGCGGTTGGCGGCAATTCGCAGGCGCAGGGCGTTGAGCTTGATGAAGCCTTCCGCGTCCTTCTGGTCATAGGCGCCGGCGTCGTCCTCGAAGGTGGCAATGCGGTCGTCGAACAGGCTGTCCGCAGACTGCCGCCCGCAGACAATGACATTGCCCTTGTAAAGCTTCAGGCGCACCGTGCCGTTAACGTATTCCTGCGACTGGTCGATTGCCGCCTGCAGCATTTTCCGCTCCGGCGACCACCAGTAGCCGTTGTAGATGATGTGCGCATAGCGCGGCATCAGCTCGTCCTTCAGGTGCGCCACCTCGCGATCCAGGGTCAGCGACTCCATGGAGCGATGAGCGCGCAGCATGATCGTTCCACCCGGCGTCTCGTAGGCCCCGCGTGATTTCATGCCGACGTAGCGGTTTTCGACGATGTCATCGCGGCCGATGCCATTGGCACCGCCCACCTTGTTCAGGTGTTCGAGCACCGTCGCCGGGGACATCGGCGATCCGTCGATCGCCACGATATCGCCGTGTCGATACTCCAGCTCGATATAGGTGGGCGTATCCGGCGCGTCCTCCGGACTCACACTCCAGCGCCACATCGGCTCCTCGGCCTCCTGCCAGGGGTCCTCGAGAACACCGCCCTCATAGGAAATATGCAGGAGGTTGGCATCCATGGAATAGGGTGACTTCTTTTTCTGCTTGGCGAAATCTACCGGGATGTCCCGCTCCTCGCAGTACTCCATGAGCTTTTCACGCGAGGTCAGGTCCCACTCACGCCACGGGGCGATCACGCGAATACCCGGCTTCAACGCGTAGGCGCCCAGTTCGAACCGCACCTGGTCGTTGCCCTTGCCCGTCGCGCCATGGGAAATTGCATCCGCGCCGGTTTCGTTGGCAATCTCGATCAGACGCTTGGCGATCAGCGGCCGAGCGATCGAGGTACCCAGACGGTACTCGCCCTCGTAGAGGGTATTGGCGCGGAACATCGGGAATACGAAATCGCGCACGAACTCCTCGCGCAGGTCATCAATGTAGATTTCCTTCACGCCCAGCGCCTTCGCCTTGGCCCGTGCCGGCTCGACCTCCTCGCCCTGGCCGATGTCAGCCGTAAACGTCACCACCTCACACTGGTAGGTATCCTGCAGCCAGCGCACGATCACCGAGGTGTCGAGACCGCCGGAGTAGGCGAGAACCACTTTGTTGATATCGGACATGGGGGCTCCAGAGACTTGCTGTTCAAAGAGGCGCAAGTTTACCGGGGGGCGTGTGGAATTCACAGGGGCGGTCTCGCCGGGTCCACGGTGCCACGGTGCCACGGTGCCACGGTGCCACGGTGCCGGGACATGCGCCGTTGGTCCGCTTGCCGGACACGCCGAAATCCCATCCATGGGGGCGGTCTCGCCGGGTCTGTCGCGGTTCCCTCCGGCGGCGGACACGCCGAGAACCCATCCCTGGGGGCTCGGCTGCGGCCG
>JAWLGG010000141.1:0-6947 GCA_041685155.1 Chromatocurvus sp. | reverse complement strand
TGCCATTTTCGGTTGTTTGCATGTCAATTGTAATGGCTATGGGCCTTATGCCTCTTATGGGATGGGATTTCAGCCTTATTGCCGTGCTGACACCCATCTCGGAAAGTGCATCGATAATGCTTATCGCTCCCAGGGAATCTGACATCAGTATCCCTTCGGTAAGCTCAAGTTCGAGGTGCAGAGGCGATAGCTGTGTTTCATCAATAATTCGCTTCATCGTCGCGAGAAAATTGGGTCGGTGGAACTGTACCGGCGAGAGATTCACCGCCATTCTTCCCGTCATGAGGCTCTTTTGCAGAAGCGTTTTTGCGTCAAGACAGGCGGTGCGTGTTACCCACCGCCCTATCGGTATGATCTGACCGGTCTCCTCAGCTAGCGGGATAAAATCGGCGGGTGAAATAGCACCTTTCTGCGCGTGTTGCCAGCGAACCAGCGCTTCAAGACCGCAGGGACGACAGTCCGCGTCCACAAGCGGTTGATAATTCACCCGCAGCTGGCACCAGTTGATCGCCTCCTGTAAATCGTTGCGCAACGACACTCTTTTCGACAGCGCCTGCTCGAGATCGCTGCTGTACACCTCGTAGGTGTCCTTGCCTTGTTTCTTGGCCTTCTGCATTGCCATGTCGGCCTGCTGCAGCAGCACTTCCGGTCGATCAATACCGTCGCTCGATAGCGCTATTCCAATGCTTACCGAAATGTACAAATCGTGAAGGTCGAAGGTATGCGGCCGGGCAACGGTCTCCAGAATTCTCTGCGCCGCATCCTCCACCTCTTGGGGATGGGTCACATCGCTGACAACAAGGGCAAATTCATCACCACCAAAACGAACCAGAGTGTCATGTTCCCGCGCAATCAACGCCAACCGCTCGGCAACACTCACGAGCAGCTGGTCACCCACGTCGTGACCCAGGCCATCGTTGATTGGCTTGAAGTCATCCAGATCAATGAACATAACGGCGATGTCGCGACCTGAGCACCTAGAGGCCTCGAAATGCTCTCCCAGACGTTCGCCGAGGAAAGATCGGTTACCCAGGCCGGTAAGCGCGTCGTGTGTGGCCTGGTAAGCCATCTCTTCGTACGTCGTCATCTTTTCCGAAACGTCGCTGATGACAACAATGAAATGCTCCGAGTCGTTTTCGATGTCCGCGAAAGGGGAGATAGAGATCTGGCCCCAGTATGCAGAACCATCTTTGCGACCGCCACGAATCGTCAGGTTTACAGCGCTTTGTGAGGCAATCGCCGACCTGATCGCCTCGGCGTCCCCGGCTTCAACCTCAGCACTTATAAGGGCTTCAAGCGGCAGGTTGGCAACATCGGCACTGCTGTAACCCGTGACCGACGTAAAGGCTTCGTTGACATAGATCACCGGATAACGCTTGTCTTTGGCATCAGTAATGACGAACGCACTGCTACTCGCTTCCAGACTTCGCTCCATCAGTCGTTGGCGCTTTTCCACTCGTCGGCGATCGGTAATTTCATGTGCCACGCAGAGGAGGCCGTCGATTTCGGCACCAAAGATGACAGGAAGGAACACGGCATCGAAATAACGCTGGCCGTAGCGTGAGGAATGGAAGGAGAAAACCACATTGCTTGCGATTTGCCGCCTGTTGGACTGTTCGATGGCGTGATACACCCTGTCAACATCTGATTGCGATAGCGCCGGCACGCTGAATAATTGCTGCAGTGACAGGGACTGAGCGTTGTGCGCGGCTTCGCCAAAGGCTTCGCGACTGGCGGGGTTTGCCAGGAGGCACTGCCCCTGTGTGTCAAAACAAAGCACCGCGCTGGGGTTCTGGTCAAACAAAGAGCGGAATCTCTGCTCGCTGATCGCCAGTCGCCGCGCATGTTCCACGCTGCGTGACATCAACGTCCGGCTTATCATCAACTGAAACGTCAGAGCCAGCCCGAAAAACAGGATTCCCAGCGGCAGATATCGATAAGCCCCCAACCGGTAAAAACGGTCATTTGCGAATGCCAGAAGTTCAAGCTGTCCTGCCTGCTGCGGGAGTTGCGCGGCACCCTCTGCAAGCTGGTAGGCTTGCGACGTATCGCTGGCAGGGTCGGCGCCAAGCTCGGCGACGCCTTGCGCCTCATGTAGCACGCTGATCCGGATACCCTCAGGAGATTGGCTCACTGCCCGGCCAATGAGCCGATTCAGATCGAGGACCCCTATGAGCAGAGGGGCGCGACGTTGCGAGGGACGCGCAACGACAAGCACGCGCGCACCGTCATACGAGTCGGGGACGTACCAGGCATGATCGCTTTCGCCCTTACGAAAAGCCTCCATCCAGCGCGCTACCCCGGGGGCTTTGGCGAGAACCTCCAGCAGGGAGAGGGTGTCCGCAGATTCCGAGTACTGCCAGGGACTGCCATCAGCCGCTTGCAACAGAAGAAAGCCGCGCCACGCGGGATGGTCCTGTATCAGCGCGCGAGCGTCACTTCGGTAGAAACTTTCGCCGACGTTGCCTCGAATCGTCGCCCAGCGCTGCACCATTCTCTGCAGATTTTCCGACTCGAGGATCGCCGACCTCTGGATGCTCTGGCCGAGGACAGCAAGCAGTTGCTCGGCGCTCAGCTGACGCTCCCGGTAGCCGTCGACCATGGCCAGGTAGACCAGCGTCATTGTCACGGCGATGCCGAAGAGCGCCATGCGCAGACTGGTACGCGAAACAACCGGTATTGCCTGATGATCGGGCCGCGAGAGCTGCAGAAACACACAGCCAAGCGCAAAGCTGCAAACGGCCGCAATGCCTGTTGCCTGTCGGACCAGCGCCTGGAGAATGAGAAAGTGATCCGAAACGCCCGTACGCCCGGCCAAGGCAGCGACACCAAACAGAATTGCAGCCCAACCAGTGGCTTTCCAGAACTGCCGATTCCAGGCATCCGGCTCCCGACAACAGCAGCACCCCATCAGCATGACCAGCGCGGCGGGAATGACGGGCAGCCATAGCCAGGATAAGGACCCACTCACACCTTCAGTACTGGAGAGGCTGATACGCACGAAAAGAGAGGACGCCCCATACAGAAAGGCCAGAATACCGAAAAGCTTCCGCGTTCGTCGCCAGGCACACAGAGCGGAAAGGCCGGCGAAGCCCGCCAGAATCAGCGCAAGGCTGCCGCTGGCAGTCAGCTTCCAGGGCTCGAATACGCTGTAGGAGAGCCCGAAGCTCGAATGAAGAAAAGGCTGCAAGCCCACTGCAATAGAGCTGATGCACGCCAGCAGCGCCAGGAACTGACGTGTAGCTGCAGGCGTATCCGCGGCCATGGAGGGCGATTCAAGGCCATTGAGGCCCGGGAGTCTGACCACTGAAATATCCCGCCACGCAAGAAAAGAGCAAAGGTCTGCCAGGACAACAGGTCGATTCGCCTGACGCTCGTCAATAAGTGCATTAGAGGCATAAATAAGCAAGCATTTTATCGTTATGTCAAATTTCTGCCCAGATTTAGTGGCGCCCTGCTGTCCTCATCTACCCGGGCTATGCCAGATTGCCTCTTCGGATCGCAGAGGCCGGCGCAGCGCCAGATGTTTTTTTTCAACCCCCCCCCCCTTGAAACGCTGAAAATCACATCTATATCGCCATGTCGGGAGGTGTCGCTCAAGACACCCCCACTTTCTGAATGCAACTGTACTGACACTATCAGGAGGAATTGACCGTGAGCATTCGACCCCTTGCCGATCGGGTTGTAGTGCGTCAACTCGAGGCGGAAACCACCAGCAGCGGCGGCATCATCCTGCCCGGCGCTGCCGCGGAAAGGCCCAACCAGGGCGAGGTCATTGCCGTCGGCCCCGGCCGCACCCTCGACAGCGGGGATGTGCAGCCCGTTGCCGTCTCTGTGGGTGACCGCGTGCTGTTTGGCAAATACGCATCCACCGAGCACACCATCAATGGCGAAGAGGTCCTGATCGTCCGCGAATCCGACATCCTCGCCGTCATCGAACCACAGGACAGCCTGGAGAAAGCCGCATGAGCGCCAAGGACATTCACTATTCACACGACGCCCGTGAACGCCTGCTGGCCGGCGTGAATACGCTGGCCAACGCCGTGCGGGCAACGCTGGGACCGAAGGGCCGCAACGTGGTTCTCGACAAGAGCTTCGGCGCGCCCAAGATCACCAAGGACGGCGTTACCGTCGCCAAGGAGATCACGCTTAAGGACAAGTTCGAGAACATGGGCGCCCAGATGCTCAAGGAAGTGGCATCGAAGACCGCCGACGTCGCCGGTGACGGCACCACGACGGCCACCGTGCTCGCCCAGGCCATGGTCCGCGAGGGTCACAAGGCGATCACCGCCGGCTACAACCCGATGGACCTCAAGCGCGGTATCGACGCCGCCGTGCGCACCGCCGTCGAGGAACTGAAGACACTGGCCCGGCCCTGCACGGACAACAAGGCGATCGGCCAGGTGGCCACCGTCTCTGCCAACTGGAACACGGACATCGGCGACATCCTCGCCGAGGCCATGGAAAAGGTCGGCCAGGACGGCGTGATCACCGTGGAGGAGGGCAAATCCCTGCACAACGAGCTGGACGTGGTCGAGGGCATGCAGTTCGACCGCGGCTACCTGTCGCCATACTTCGTCACGAACAAGGAAAAGATGCAGGTGGAGCTGGACAACCCCTACGTCCTCCTGTTCGACAAGAAGATCAGCAACATCCGCGATCTGATTCCGCTGCTGGAGGAAGTCTCCAAGGCGGGCCGGCCGCTGCTGATCGTCGCCGAGGATGTCGAGGGCGAGGCCCTGGCCACGCTGGTGGTCAATAGCCTGCGCGGCATCCTCAAGGTCGCGGCGGTGAAAGCCCCGGGCTTTGGCGACCGGCGCAAGGCCATGCTGCAGGACATCGCGACGCTGACCGGGGGCACGGTGATCTCGGAGGAGGTTGGCCTGAACCTGGAAGGCGCCAGCCTCGAGGACCTGGGCAGCGCGAAGCGCATTGTCCTGACCAAGGACGATACCACGGTGGTCGAGGGCGCTGGCGCGAAGGATGACATCGAAGGCCGGGTCGGCCAGATCCGTGCGGAAATCGAGAACACCTCCTCCGACTACGACCGCGAGAAGCTGCAGGAACGCCTGGCCAAGCTGGCGGGCGGGGTTGCCGTGATCAAGGTCGGCGCAGCCACGGAAGTGGAAATGAAGGAGCGCAAGGATCTGGTGGACGACGCCCTGCACGCCACCCGCGCCGCGGTCGAGGAAGGGATTGTGCCCGGCGGTGGTGTCAGCCTGGTGCGCATCGCCGATGCGATCCGCGACAAGGTGGAGACCGCCAACCACGACCAGGCCATCGGCGTGAACATCGCGCTGCGTGCCATGGAGGAGCCCTTCCGGCAGATCGTCAACAATGCCGCGGTAGAGCCCAGCGTGGTGCTGGGCAAGGTGCGCGAGCAGTCCGGCAGCTACGGCTACAACGCGCAGACCGGTGACTATAACGATATGGTCGACATGGGCATCATCGACCCGGCCAAGGTGACCCGCTGCGCCCTGCAGAACGCGGGCAGCATTGCCGGGCTCATCATTACCACCGAGGTGATGATTGCCGACCGGCCGGAGCCGAAGTCCAGCCCCATGCCCTCACCCGGCATGGATGACTTCTAGGGCCCCGCGCCGAACACACTCCGGGCGGCGTTCCGCCCGGAGGGTTGGTCCTTCAAGGGGAGTGAACCCGGCGCCAGCTGCGGTATACTGCGTCCATGAGTAGCATCTTTGCCGCCACCGTCGGTCTGTTCCGTTTCTGGCTCAGGGTCTTCGGCCGCGCCGGGCAACACTGGCTGGAAAGCCAGGCATTCATCTACGCCGGGGCGCTCGCCTTCTTTACCGTATTCTCCATCGCGCCGGTCATGATCGTGGCGGTCACTGTCGTGGGCCTGGTGCTCGGCGAAAAGGCCGCGGAAGGGCAGATCATGGATCAGCTGCAGGACACCATCGGTCCCGAGGCCGCAGGCATTGTGCAGACGGCGGTCGTCAACTCGCAGATCGATCAGAGCGGTCTGATTCCCAGCCTGATCGGAATCGCGGCCATCATTCTTGGCGCGACCACCGTCTTTGCGCAGATGCAGCAGTCCCTGAATGCGATATGGGATGTCGCTGCGCGGCCATCGCGCAACAGTGCGCTGATGTACGTTCGCAGCCGCGTACTGTCACTGACCATTGTCCTGGCGATTGGCTTCATCCTGCTGGTGTCGCTTCTCATGAGCGTTGCCCTGCGTGCGGTAATGACCTTCGCGGAACAGTGGCTCCCGGTACCGGGATTTCTGCTGATCGGTCTTGAACTGGCGCTGTCCTTCGCCGTCATCACGCTGCTGTTCGCCGCCATGTTCCGCATTCTCCCGGATGTCATTCTTGGCTGGAAGGACGTGCTCATCGGCGGTGCCATCACCGCGGCCCTGTTTACCCTGGGTCGATCGCTGATCGCTCTTTATCTGGCAAATACGGCCACCGCATCCACTTATGGCGCAGCCGGCTCCCTGGTGGTATTACTGTTGTGGGTGAACTATTCCTCCCTGATACTATTGTTCGGAGCGGCATTCACGCGCGCGCAGCTTGAAGCGCGCGGCGGCACAATACGGCCCAAGGCCACAGCCGTGCGTGTGCACCGGCAACTACTGGAGGACAGCCCGCCGCCGGAGGCAGCCTGATACCGCCGGCCAATGACACCACAAGCAGAGAGGTAATCAACATGAGTGACAGCAGCCGCAAGGAATTCATCGAAAAGCTCAAGAGCCAGCTGGATGACATTGATTCTCACATGGACAGAATCGAAAAGCGGGCCGACGAGCTTGAGGGCGAAGCGCGCAAGGAGTACGAAAAGCGCCTGAACGATCTGCGCGAAGAGCGGCGAACCGCACAGAAACGCATCGACGATGCGCGCTCCGCCGGCGAAGAGCGATGGCAGGAAATCAAGGACGATGCCGAACACGCCTGGAAGGCCCTCGGCAACTCCATCAATTATTT
>JAWLGG010000140.1:0-6992 GCA_041685155.1 Chromatocurvus sp. | reverse complement strand
TCTCGAGCCGCTGTGGAACAACCGCTACGTCGACAATGTGCAGATCACTGTCGCGGAGAGTATCGGTGCCGGCGGGCGCTGGGACTTCTACGACCGTGCCGGTGCCATGCGCGACATGGTGCAGAACCACCTGCTGCAGATTCTCTGTATCGTCGCCATGGAGCCGCCGGCACACCTCGCTCCGGATGACGTGCGCAATGAGAAGCGCAAGGTGCTGTCCTGCCTGCGCCCGATGGACGATCACCATGTCCGGGAGAACACCGTGGTGGGGCAGTACACCTCGGGGGCGATCAGTGGCAAGCCGGTGCCCGGCTATCTTGAGGAGGAGGGCGCCAGCGGGCAGTCGGCCATCGAGACCTTTGTCGCGATCAAGGCCGAGATCGACAACTGGCGCTGGGCGGGCGTGCCGTTCTACCTGCGTACCGGCAAACGCCTGCAGCGCCGTGTCGCGGAAATCGTCGTCGAGTTCAAGGACGTTCCCCACTCCATCTTCGGCTCACAGATGTCGCAGTGCTGCGCCAACCGGCTGGTCATCCGCCTGCAGCCGGATGAAATCATCCGTCTCGAGATACTCAACAAGCAGCCGGGCCTGAGGGAGGACCTGCCGCTGCGGTCGGTATCACTCGACCTGTCGTCCCAGGGCGATGGAGAAGCGGCGCCGGACGCGTACCAGCGCCTCCTGCTGGATGTCCTGCGCAACAATCCGACGCTGTTCGTGCGCGCCGACGAGGTGGAACAGGCCTGGCGCTGGATCGACCGGATTCAGGAGGCCTGGACGCGACTCGGGCGCCGCCCGCAGAATTATATTGCCGGCTCCTGGGGGCCGTCGGCGGCCTACGCCCTGATTGCCCGCGACGGGCGCAGCTGGTACGAGTCGGCGCGATGAACGGCGGTGTGAACATCCTGGCGTTTCCCAGCCAGGCAGAGCTGGCGCCGGCGCTGGCCGCTGCCATCGCGGAAGACCTGCGTCGCGCAATCGGTGCGCGGGGCCGGGCCACGCTGGCTGTTTCCGGTGGCACGACACCCGTGCCACTGTTCCGCGAGCTGCAGCGCGCCGAACTCGACTGGTCGCGGGTGAGCGTGACGCTGGTGGACGAGCGCTGGGTGGATGTCGACCACACGGATTCCAATGCGGCGCTGGTGCAGCGACACTTGCTGCAGGGCTCCGCCGCCGCGGCGCGCTTTCAGCCGTTGAAAAACCCGGAAAGGACAGCGGCAATGGGTTGCGAAGCGACGAACAGGAGTCTCGCGCGGCTGGGCCCGCCGGATAGTGCCGTGCTTGGCATGGGTGCCGACGGGCACACGGCGTCCTGGTTTCCGGGCGCGCCCACTCTCGCGCAGGCGCTTGACCCCGACGGCGTCGATGGCTGCATTGCCCTGCAGCCACCCGGGGGTGGCCATGCGCGCCTGTCGCTCAGCCTCCCCGCCGTGCTGGCGTCGTCCCGTATCTATCTGCACTTTACGGGCAGTGACAAATGGGCGACCTTCGAACGCGCACTGCTC
Organism: Chromatocurvus sp.; assembly: GCA_041685155.1. GTDB lineage: Bacteria > Pseudomonadota > Gammaproteobacteria > Pseudomonadales > Halieaceae > Chromatocurvus. The sequence continues at coordinate 5,489 of JAWLGG010000140.1, read as the reverse complement.
CCCGGCCCGGTGGGCGATCTGCCGGTGCGGGCGCTGCTCAGGCAGCCGTCCCCGCCACTGCAGATCTGTTACGCGGTGCATGACACGCTACCTGAGGATATCGCATGAACCCGACAGTGGAGCAGGTTACCCAGGCGCTGCGCGAGCGCAGTGGGCGGACCCGCGGTGACTATCTCGACAACTGCCGCCGCACCCGGGATGAGCTGCCACCGCGCAAGCGCCTGTCCTGTGGCAATCTCGCCCACGGCTATGCGGCCTGCAGCGCGGATGAGAAAGCCGTCATGGCGCGTATGGAGTCGGCGAATATCGGCATCATCAATGCCTACAACGACATGCTCTCGGCACACCAGCCGCTGCACGCCTACCCGGACCTGATCAAGCAGGCCGCCTGGGCCCTGGGTGCAACGGCCCAGGTCGCCTCCGGCGTCCCGGCCATGTGTGACGGCGTGACCCAGGGGCAGCCGGGCATGGAGCTAAGCCTGTTCAGTCGCGACGTCGTGGCCATGGCGACGTCCGTCGGCCTGAGTCACAATCTCTTTGACGCCGCGCTGTGTCTGGGTATCTGCGACAAGATCGTCCCCGGCATGCTGATCGGCGCGCTGCAGTTTGCGCACCTGCCCATCGCTTTTATCGGCTCCGGTCCCATGGCGTCGGGTATTCCAAACCGGGAAAAGGCCGCCGTGCGTCAGCGCCATGCCCAGGGCAAGGCCGACGATGCGGAACTGCTGGCGGTGGAGTCCGCCTCCTATCACAGCCCGGGCACCTGTACCTTCTACGGCACGGCCAACAGCAACCAGATGCTTATGGAGATGCTCGGCGTACAGCTTCCTGGCAGCTCCTTCCTGCATCCCGATGACCCCCTGCGGCCGGCGCTGGTGGACGAGACGGTCGCCGCGCTCGTGCGCGCTGCGGCAGCGGGCCCCGGGCACGTGCCGCTGTATTGCGTGGTGGACGAGGCAGCTATCGTCAATGCAGTGGTCGGCCTGCTGGCGACGGGAGGCTCTACCAACCACACGCTGCACCTCGTGGCGATCGCGCGCAGTGCGGGCATACAGCTGGAGATCGCCGATTTTCACGCGCTGTCGCCTGCGGTACCACTGCTGGCGCGCATCTATCCGAACGGCAGCGCCGATATCAACGATTTCCAGCGTGCCGGTGGCATGGCCTGCCTCGCCAGTGAGCTGCGCAACGGCGGCCTCCTGAACGAGGACGTCGTGTCGATACTCGGCCACGGTCTCGATTCCCTGTGCCGACCCCCGCGACTCGGGGACGATGGCCGCGTCGCCTGGACGGGTAACGTTGCCGGTTCTGCCGATACCAGCGTACTGGCAACGCTGGCAGAACCCTTTGCCCCGGAAGGCGGCCTGCGCCGCCTGCAGGGCAATCTCGGCGAGTGCGTGATCAAGGTATCGGCGGTGGATCCCGCGCATTACCATATCAGCGCGCCGGCGCGGGTGTTCAGCGACCAGCGGGCACTGCGCGATGCCTTTGATGCCGGCGAACTCGACGCCGACATGATTGCCGTGGTGCGCTTCCAGGGACCCATGGCCAACGGCATGCCCGAGCTGCACAAGCTGACGCCCTATCTGGGTGTGCTGCAGGACCGGGGCTACCGCGTGGCGCTGGTCACCGACGGTCGCATGTCCGGGGCGTCGGGCAAGGTGCCGGCGGCGATTCACCTGACGCCGGAAGCCCGTGCCGGCGGCATGCTGGCGCGCGTGCGCGACGGCGATATCATTACCCTGGATGCACAGGCGGGAACGCTGGAGCTGCAGGTGGAGCCGGAGGCGCTTGCCGCGCGCGAGGCGGCGACCCCACCGCAGGAGGAACCGACGCTGGGCCGGGGCCTGTTCGGGGTCATGCGAGGCGGCGTGTCCGACGCCGGCAGTGGCGCCAGTGTCTTTCGCTTTCCCTGACCGCTATCGGCCTGTTTCGCGTGCTGTCCGGTGAAAAGCAATGGCGGCCCCTCGCAGTGCGGCATCGGTATCGGTGATGACGTCGATGGGGATTGCCGTGCAGTAATCGGCCATCGCGCCCTTGTCGGTGAAGTTGCGGGCAAACGCGTCGCAGTCAATGATGGGTAGCAGGCGCGGTACAATGCCGCCGCCGATAAATACGCCTCCCCGGGCGCCCTGGGTCAGCGCCGCGTTGCCGGCGAAGCGGGCCAGCAGGCCGAGGAACAGCGCCACCGCCTGACGCCCGGTACCTCCGGCATCCTCGAGGGCTTCCCGGGTGATTTCAGCCACGGGTCGCAGTGACCCGGTGTCTGCGCGCAGGAAGGCGTCGATGCCACGCAGGCCCTCGCCGCACAGGGCGTGCTCGGCGGAGACGGCGCTGCCGGCTCGCTGGCGAAGCCACTGCCGCAATGACCACTCCTGTTCCGTCGCTACGGGGAGGTCCACATGGCCGCCCTCGGTAGGGATGACCCGTTGTCCTGAGTCTTGTCCTTCGGGTCTATCTTCCGATCCCACGATGCAGGCAACCCCGAGCCCGGTGCCCGGGCCAATCACGCACCGCGGCGCATCGATAATCGCCGTGCCGTGCTTGATTCGCTCAAGATTGGCCGGGGCAATGCGGCGAACGCCACTTGCCAGCGCGGTGAAGTCGTTGATCAGCGCGACCTCGGCAAAGCAGAATTCGCGGGCCAGGCTGGCACGATCGAACTGCCAGCTGCCATTGGTCAGGGACGCCTGCTCGCCATCGGTGGGTCCGGCAATGGCAATGCACGCGCGCTCCGGCAGTGGTGCTTCGAGTCCGGCCGCGTAGCGTGCGAGCTGCTCCGCGAAGTGCGCGACTCCGGCATTGGCGAAGCGGCCGGTCGCGCGCAGATCGCCCTCGCCGGTCTCGCCGCTGGCGATGGCGAAGCGGCTGTTGGTGCCGCCGATGTCGGCGACCAGCAGGTCGCTGTCGTTACCCGCGCTCTGCATGGATGCGTTCCCCTCGCTTTCGATTCAGCGCCCGAGTCTATCGCGAAACAGGGCCGTCCCGGCAGGGCGAGCGCTGTGTTCACCAATTCGTGATTCTGTCGGCGAAACGGCTATTGACCGCCAGTCCCGCCAATGGCAGATTGACACCGTCAACATAAAACTCATAAAAGGACTGTGTCATGGATCAGGCTGTATTCCATCGTGCTGCCGCGCGCTTCCGACCCACTCTGCTGTGCACCGCCATTGCCGCGGCTCTGGCGACTCCATCCGTACTTGCCCAGGGCCCTGGTATGCTGGAGGAGATCGTCGTTGTCGCGACCAAGCGCCAGCAGACGCTGCAGGAAGTCCCTATTGCCGTGTCGGTGGTCAGCGCGCTGCAGATCGAGCAGGCGCAGGTTCTTGATATCAAGGACCTGCAGACACTGGTGCCCTCGCTGCGCGTAACGCAGCTGCAGACCAGCGCCAACACCAACTTCATCATTCGCGGTTTCGGCAACGGGGCGAACAACGCGGGTATCGAGCCCTCGGTGGGCGTGTTCATCGATGGCGTATACCGCTCGCGGGTGGGCAGCGCACTCGCCGATCTGCCCAAGCTGGAGCGGGTCGAGGTTCTGCGCGGACCGCAGAGCACGCTGTTCGGCAAGAACGCCTCTGCGGGGGTCATCAACGTGGTCACCGCGAAGCCCGATCTCGAGGCCTACAGCGGCTCCGTATCGTTTACCGCCGGCAACTACAGCCAGACCATTGCTCGCGCCGACGTGACCGGCCCGCTGTCCGACAACGTGGCCTTCAGCCTGTTCGGCAGCATGAACCAGCGCGACGGGTACTATGACAATGACGTCAACGGCGATGACCTGAATGAGCTGGATCGCTGGAACCTGCGTGGGCAGCTGCTGTTTGCGCCAACCGATCGCCTGGAAATGCGTTTTATCGTCGACGGCGAACAGATCGACGAGGCCTGCTGCGGCGTCGCCAACCTGCAGGACGGCCCGACGGGCCAGGCCGTGCGCCTGCTGGGCGGCGATCTGGTACCGAACGATGCCTTCGCCTACCGGGGCTTCTATGACTTCACCCCGGAAAACGAGATCGAGACCTTCGGTGCCTCCGTCGAGATCACCTATGATTTCGACTGGGCGACACTGACGTCGATCACGGCAAACCGCGAGCTGTCGCAGTTCCAGAATGCCGATATCGACTTCACCAGCCTGCGCCTGGCGCAGGCCTTCATCACCGACACGGAGATCGATACCTTCACCCAGGAGTTGCGCCTGACGTCGAATGGCGAGGGCCCGGTGGACTGGATGGTCGGCGGTTTCTACTTCCAGGAGGACGTGCAGATAGACGGCGACTTCCGCATCGGCGACGATTTCCGCGCCTATGGCGACGTGCTCTCGGGCGGCGGGATCAGCGCGGTCGAGGCGCTCTTCGCCAGCTTCGATCCCCGGGTTACCCCTGGCAGTTTCCTGCGCTCGGGAACCGGTTATCCCGTGGAAACCTCGAAGCAGGACGACGAGTCGCTGTCCCTGTTTGCGCAGCTTGACTGGCGCTTCACGGACGACCTGACCCTGACCCTCGGCGCTAACTATACCGAGGTCGAGAAGGAGGCGGGTGTCAGCATTGTCTCCAATGAACTGTTCTCCGCCATTGAGCTGCCGGACCAGCTGGCAGCGCTGCGCGCCCTGCAGCTGCTGCCACCCTTCCTGGATTACCCGAACGCTGTCGAGTCGGGGGAGTCGAACGACGACGAGGTCACCTACACCGTGCGCCTGGCCTACGATGTCAACGCCAATCTCAGTGCCTACGCCGGCGTCAGCACCGGCTTCAAGGCGACCTCCTGGAACCTGTCCCGGGATTCCCGGCCCCTGCCCGGCGATATCGCGGCGCTGCAGGCGGCGGGTCTGACGGTGCCAAACCTGGTTTCCGGCACGCGCTTCGCCGGTCCCGAGGAATCCACGGTCTACGAGGTCGGGGTCAAGGCGGAGTTCGACTCGCTGGCGTTCAACCTGGCGATCTTCGACCAGGAAATCGACGGCTTCCAGTCGAACGTCTTCACCGGCACCGGCTTCGTGCTTGCCAACGCGGGCAAGCAGTCCGTCCGTGGCTTCGAGTTCGACGTCAACTGGGCGCCGACCCAGGCGCTGCGGCTGAGCTTTGCCACCACCTACCTCGACCCGGAGTACGACGACTTTGTCGGCGGCGTCGGGCCCGATGGTCCCACGGACCTCAGTGGCCAGCGGCCGGCGGGTATTCACGAGTGGAGCACGAATACGGCGGGCACCTACAGCTTCGCCTTTGCCGGTGCCAATGGCTATGTGCGCGTCGAGCATGTGTACGAGGACGAGGTGCAGGTTGTGGAGAACGTCTCGGCAGACCTCGCCTCGCGTGAGGTATCGATGTTCAACGCCAGCGTCGGCCTGTCCTGGGCCAACGGTGTCGAGCTCAACCTCTGGGGCCGCAACCTGAACGAGGACGAGTACCTGCTCAGCGCCTTCCCCTCGGTGGCGCAGGCGGGCAGCTTCAGCGGCTATCCGAACACGCCGCGCACCTACGGGCTGACGCTGC
>JAWLGG010000139.1:0-7005 GCA_041685155.1 Chromatocurvus sp. | reverse complement strand
CGAAAGTTGGGTGCCTGGGTCAGTATTTCCAGCAGTTGCCCACGTACCGGATCAATTGCCACGGGTACAAGTCGGTCGACGCCTTCTTCTATTGCCTGCGTACCGGAAAGATAGCGGCTTCCCGGCTGGCGGGAGAACGCCACCAGGCGCCCTGTTTCGGGTATGTGCTGCAGGTACTGGCCCTCGGCCACCGCATTGAACAGCCCAATGCGTGTTACAGGTACACGACGCTCGATCCCGTCGCGATCCACCACCGGCATGTCCCGGGTGACGATCTTGCCGGACTCCGTCATCTCCTGCTGCAGCTCGAACCACAGTCGCTCGATCTCGGCAATCGCCGGCAGCCGGTTGGCCTGACCCATTCGGCCGGCAAAGTCCACCAGGAAGCTGCTGCGCCCGGCATGCTCCAGTTCGGTCAAAGAGACCTCAAACTGACCCTGGGCGTCACCTGCAACCTGTTGCAGCACGCCGAACAGCTCCTTCAGTGAACCCATACGCTCCTGCAGGCGCAGTTCCAGTTCACCAATGGTCTTCTCGTTATCTTCATAAGCCGTTTCCATCCCGGTGCTGCGCGTCTCGAGGTCGACGCGGCGCGCGCGGATTTCGCTGAGCATCGTCTCGCGCTCCTCCTGCACGGTGAGAAAACGGCGGACGCGCTCGACATCACTGGCGCGGTCCTGGGTGCGCCCCTGGCGGACGGCATCAAGAAGCCCTTCCAGCGTCAACGCGTCATCGTTTTCAGGCGCTGCGTCCTGCGCCTGTACCAGGACGGGCACACTGCAGAGCAGAGCAGCGGTCAATCCAGCAGCCAGTATTCGCGTTGCGCTCATGGTGATTCTCCTGGCAATCATTGTGCGGCCACTTTGGATGGGTTGATGGGGATGCTGATCAGCTCTGGTGCGATTTCCTGGCGCGCGATGCGGAGGCCCTGCTCGATAAGACGCCGGTATGGCGTTGCCGGCAGGTCGTCCCAGCGCCCGTCCGCCGTACTCCAGTGCCCCAGCCGACCATCGCCCACGGTCCGGTAGAGCAGGGCGATGCGACCGATACGGAGGAAATCCGCATCGAATTCAGCACCCTCAAGCGGTAGCTTGGCCTTGTAGGCCTCTATGGTGCGACCGAATTCCGTTTCTATCTGGTAGGCCTCGAAGACGCGCCGTGCCTTCTCCGCCACCGTGACGTCCGAGCGGCCAAGCAGTGCCCGCAGGCGCTCGACACGCTGGTTGCGCTCCTCGACAAGGAAGGGAAGATCGAGGCTGACAAACTTCTGCAGGCCGTCGACCATGCGCGCGAGCAGTGGCAGTACCTGGCGCTCGATCACTGCAACGTCCCCGATGGATGTCTGCAGAATGTCGATCTCGGCCGTCTGCCCGTCCATCTGCTGATCCAGCATGCTGACGTAGGTTTCAAGCCCCTGAACGATTCGCAGTTCACTGCGGTATTCATCCAGTAGCTGGCGGTTGGCGCTGTCCAGGGCATCTATGCGCTGCTGCGTTGCCTGCCGTTCGTCGGTTCGGGCAATGCCCTGATCCTCGATCTGCCTGAGGGTATCCTGTGCGCTGGAGAACGCAGAGCAGAGAAAGACACAGCTGAGGATCCAGCGGAGGTGTTTGCGAACGGGTAAAAGAAAAGTCATATCAATATCCGGAGCCTGAGTGAGTAAAGCCGATCGCACACGCCCGCGACTCCCGGGCAAGGGCCATGGCGCGCCTGTTCGTGTGGAGCATTGCAGTCACGGATGAGCTCGCCTCTGCACGAGCTCCGCTGCGGAATCCGACCGCTCGCGGCACAACCACTTTTCAAGTTCAATGGCAGCCAGTGGTGGCAGGAAAGCCAGCAGCACCAGGGGCCACCAGTGCAGGGGGAATTCTTCGGTCCTGAACAGGCTGGCGGCGGCGGGGAATACCGTGGGTATAAGACGCACGACAATACTCGTGGCGATCCCTGTCAGCAGCCAGGGGTTGCTGAAAGGCGAAAATCTGAAGAGCGAGTGGTGCACCGAGCGGGCGGAAAACAGATACCCGAAGTGGGCGAACAGAATGCCCCAGAAGGCTGCGGTCTGTGCCTGTGTCAGCAGCAGCGGATCCACAAGCACGCCATTGACGACGGCGGGACTGCCGAAGTGCCAGTAAAGCAGGAAGCCGGGCAGGGCGATGGCGCTGCCAAGAAGGGCAACCCGGCGCAGGAACAGACGGTCGATGATATTGGTCTCGGCCGGTCTAGGTGGACTGAGTAGCAGGCCGTGTTCCTTGCGCTCCATCATGAGCGGCATTGTCAGCAGCACAGAGTCGAGGAGGTTCACCCAGAGAATCTGCACCGGCTCCAGGACGAAGCGGGTCGCGAAGAGCGGCATCGTGGTTGCGAGCAATACGGCGCCGAGAATCAGCAGTGCCTGGGCGGCATTCGTGGGCAACGTATATAGAATGGCCTTGCGGAGGTTGTTCCAGGCGTGCCGTCCCTCCTCCACGGCGACCACGATAGTGGCAAAGTTGTCGTCTTCCAGAATCATGTCGGACGCCTCTTTTGCCACCTCGGTGCCGCCGCGACCCATGGCGATGCCGATGTCCGCGGCCTTCAAGGCCGGCGCATCATTCACGCCGTCGCCGGTCATGGCTACCACGTGGCCGTTTGCCTGCAGCGCCTCGGCGATCGCCTGCTTGTGTTCTGGCGCCACCCTGGCGAAAACTGACACGTGCTCAACCGTCTCTCGCAGCGATGCCGGGTCGAGGGCACCCACTTCGGCCCCCGTGAGCGCCGTACTTGCGTCGATGCCGAGCTGGCGTGCAACTGCCCGGGCAGTCTCCGGGTGGTCCCCGGTAATCATCACCGTGCGGATGCCGGCACGGCGGCACACTGCGACCGCTTCTATCGCCGCCGTACGCGGAGGGTCGATCATCCCCTGAAGACCGAGAAAGGTCATACCCTTCAGATCCCCGGCCCCGAGGTCTTCTGTCTCTGGCGGCACCGGGCAGCGTGCGAACGCCAGGGTGCGGAGTGCGCCCGTGGCGTATTCCCGCGCCCTGGCCAGGGCAGACTCCCGGTCCAGCGCAAGCTCCTGTCCATCAGAGCCGAGGCTGCGTTCGCACATGCCAAGGACTACTTCAGGCGCCCCCTTGATCAGAATCTGCCGCTCACCGTTCTCACTCACGAGGACAGCCTGGTACTTCGCTGTGGAATCGAAGGGCAGCTCAACCAGCCGCTGCAGCGTGCCGTCGCAGATGCCACCCTTGAGTCCGGCGACTCGCAGGGCAATTTCTGTCGGATCGCCGCTGACATTGTCACCGTGGACGTGCGCGTTATTGCAGTGGTAGCCGGAGGACAGAAGTGGGATCAGGGCAGCGTTTTCAGCCCCGGGCGCCGGCGTCTCCGATTCGAACCCGCCCGCGCGGCCGAGGGCATCACCACTCACGCGGTAGTCGACGCCGCCGGCCCAGACCCGGGTCACGGTCATGCGGTTCTCGGTCAGGGTGCCGGTCTTGTCGGAGCAGATGACCGAGGTCGCGCCCAGGGTCTCCGCCGCGGGCAGCCGCCGGATCAGCGCCTTCTGGCGCGCCATCACCACCGCTGCGAGGGCAAGGATGGACGTCACCAGTGCGGGCAGCATGGCCGGAATGGCAGCGACGACCAGCGAGATCGCGCCCAGGAAGCTGTAGCTTACGCTGAAGCCGAGGTAGAGCCCGAAAAGGAAGTTGGCGGTGCCGATGACTGGAATGACGATGATAAGGCCGCGCACGAAGGTCTTCATCTTGCGCTGAAGCGGTGTCGGCCCGCTGCCTGCGGCCTGCACGAGTCCGGCGATGCGTCCAAAGGCAGTGTCTGTGCCCGTGGCAAAGACCACCGCGTGTGCTGAGCCCTGGCTGACATAGGTGCCCGAGAAGCCGATGTTACGCTGATCCCCTGGAACGAGATCCCTGTCCGCCAGGGCGTCAGCAGTCTTCTGCACCGGGACAGACTCTCCGGTGAGTGAGGCTTCGTCAACATGCAGATTGCTGACCCGCGTCAGCCGCACGTCTGCGGGAATCCGGTCGCCCGCCTCGAGATATACCACGTCACCGGGTACCAGTGTCGTAGCGTCGATGCGTTGTTCCTCACCGTCGCGGAGCGCCATGCACTCGCGCACCATCATATCGCGCAGGGCCTCCAGGGCGCCCTCGGCCTTGCCTTCCTGAACGAAGCCGAGCACCGCGTTGAGAAGGACAACGCCGGCGATCACTACGGTATCCGGCAACATCGGGTTGCCAAGCAGTGTGAGGGTGCCGGTCACGCATGCGGTGACCAGCAGAATAAGAACCATGGGATCATTGAACTGGCGCAGCATGCGCTGCCAGGCGGGTATCCTGTTGACCGGGATCTCGTTGCGGCCATAGCGCGTCAGGCGTGCCCGGGCCTCAGCGGCACCCAGCCCGGCGGGTGTGGCACCCAGGGAAGAAAATACGGCTTCTGCCTGCAGACTGTAGATGCGCTCTTTCATCTGCGTAAAGAGTGCAACAGTCATGTGACAGTTTGTTGACGGCCGCAGCCGCGAATCGGTGAGCCACGAGGGCTAGTTGCGTCGTCGTGAGCCGGGGTTCCCTGTTACGAGTGTCCCCCGGCTATGATGGGTGCCTCAGCCGATTTCCTCGAGGAAACCGAGCAGTTCCGCAAGATACTGCTCGCGCTCCTCGATAAAAGGCGCATGCCCGCAGTCCGGCATCTCCACCAGCCGCGCATGCGGGTTGTTCTCGCCCACCCAGCGGCAGATGGGCGGCGCTACGAAGCCGTCCTGGCCTCCCACGTAACCCAGTATGGGCATTGCGAGATTCGACAGCAGGTCGCGCTGGTCGAGGGTATCGAGCTCAGCCAGAGTGCTGATTGCGCGGGGCGACGACTGCGTGAACACCCGCCACATCCAGTGCTCCAGAGATGCGTCCACGGGCCGGGCGCAGACCGCCTTTGACAGGCCGTCGAGAAAGGTGATCCGGTCCTGCGTCATGGCCTGTACCGTGGCCGCCATGTCGTCGGAAGTACCGCCGAGAGGCAGGTCGTGCTTCTGTGTGTAGATGGGCGAGGCGGCGCAGGTCAGCACCAGTCCCTGGCAGCGATCGCCGAGCCTGCTGGCGGCATCGACCGCCACGGCGCCGCCGAGTGACCAGCCGTTCATGACCACCCGCGACAGTCCCAGGGCATCCACCAGGGTCACGGCGTCGCCGGCGATGGTGGCAATGCTCATGTCCTCGAAGTCCTTGTCCGACTCCCCGCAGCCGCGGTGGTCCATGAGCACCACACGGTATCCCTGCGCCAGCAGCGCCAGCAGCACCGCGTCCCAGACCCGCAGGCTCATGCCCCAGCCGTGAAGGAGAAACACGGTGCGCTCGCCGCTGCCGTGATCCTCGAAATACACCCGTCCGTTGTCCCGCTCAAGGTAGGCCATGGCTCTTATACTCCCGATTTCAGAATGGTCTCGATATTCAGTTCGTAGTCTGCAAACAGCGCGTCGAGGTCGAGGGCGTCCGCGTCGACCAGCCACTGGTAGACGGTGCCGAACATGAAGGAGCAGTAGCGCACGGCGAACTGCTCCGGATCTATAGTGGACGAAATGTCGCCGTCGCGGATGCCTTCCAGAATCCACTGCCGCGCATCCTTGCGATACACGGCATGGTGATCCATCAGCATTTCGCGGATGTCCGACTCCTTGCCCAGCGATTCATACCAGAGCAGGTACATGGCCCGCATGTAGCTGGGCTCGCTGCGGAAGAAGTCGCGCTGTGCGTGAATGCCGGCGCGCACGGCCTCGAGCCCGTGCTTGCCCTGCAGCCTTTCCAGCAGGTGTTCCTTCCAGCGCTTGTCGAAACGCGCGAACAGCTCGCGCAGGAGACCATCCTTGGAGCCAAAGCGATAGCTTGCCAGCCCGCGGCTGTAGCCAGCTCGCTCACCGATTTCCCGCAGTGTCATTTTCCGCGTGCCATATTCGTTGATCAGGTCGATGGCGGCCTCGAACATGCGCTTGTCGGATAGCGCGGTGCGCTGGGCCTGGGTGAGCGGGGCATCGTCCTCCGTGTGCGACTGAACCTGTGGCATCCGATCTGCTCTCCTGTGCAATCTGCGGGGTCAGGATACACGCACGATAGTGAACCCGTTTGCGTCCCTGTGTTCGCGCAGTCGTTTCTTGTCGAGCTTCCCGACGCTGGTTTTCTCGATCTCATCGACAAATGTCCAGTTCTCGGGAATCCAGAACCGGGCCACCTTGCCGTCGAGAAAGCTGCGCAGTTCATCGGCCTTGAGCTCCGGTCGGCGACTGACAATGATTGCCAGGGGGCGTTCCTGCCAGCGCTTGTCGGCGACCGCGATGACGGCGGCCTCGACGACATCCGGATGGGCAACGAGAGTGTTCTCAAGGTCCACAGACGAGATCCACTCGCCGCCGGACTTTATCACATCCTTTGTCCGGTCAGTGAGCTGCACGAAGCCCCGGGCGTCGATGTGTCCGACGTCTCCCGTGCGCAGCCAGCCATCCACCGTGAAGCTGTCCGGCGCAGCTATGCCGTGGTAGCTCCCCGTGACCCAGGGTCCCCGCAGCTGGAGCTCGCCGACCGAGGCGCCATCCCGGGGCAGCGTGCCGCCGTCATCATCCACGGCCTTCACTTCGATGCCCGGCACCGGGCGGCCACTCCTGGCGCGCCAGTAGGACTCGGGCTGCCCGTCGAGGGACTTCGGGGGATGCGACAGCACGCACATGGGGCTGGTTTCCGTCATGCCCCAGCCCTGCAGTAGCGGGACGCCCCAGCGCTCGCGCACCGCCTCGATCAGCGCGGGCGACACGGCGGCACCGCCGGATACCAGGACGCGGAAGCAGCTCATGTCCAGGTCATCGGTGGGTGCCTGCAGCAGGTCACCGAGCACGGTGGGCACCATGGCGCTGAACGTGGGCCGCTCCTTCTGGATCAGCGTGGCGAGGCTCGCCGCCTGCAGGAAGGGGCCAGGCATGATCAGGTCGCTACCGGAAAACCAGCCGCTGTAGGGCATGCC
>JAWLGG010000138.1:0-7023 GCA_041685155.1 Chromatocurvus sp. | reverse complement strand
GTCGGGAAAGACCAGCGGCCGGGACTGCCTGAGCAGACCGAGGACAATGTGCGCAAGGACCTCATCGGAGCCGTTACCGGGGAACACCTGGCCGGCGTCGAGCCCGTGGTAGTCTGCCACGGCGCGCCGCAGGGCATCGGATTCCGGGTCCGGATAGCGCCGCAGATCATCACCATCGACCGCGCCGATCGCGCGCATGACCCGCGGCGACGGTGGATAGGGACACTCGTTGGTGTTCAGCTTGACCAGGGTTTCCCGCGGCTGCTCTCCCGGCACGTAGGGAACCAGCCGACGCGCCGTCTCACTCCAGAAGCGACTCATGCCCTGCCCGGGTCCTCCGCGCCGTCCTGGTGGCCCTGCACGTGCGCCCGCAGCTCTGCCGGCTCCATGTGGCGCACATCGAGCCCACGGGCAAGGTAGATCACCTGCTCAGCGACGTTGCTGGCGTGGTCGCCCACCCGTTCGAGTGCGCGCAGCGCCCACATTTCGTTGAGCACGGGCCCGATATTGTGCGGGTCCTCCATCATGAAGGTGACCAGGCTGCGCATCGCCGAGGCGTACTCTGAGTCTACGGTATCGTCATCGACCACGACATCGACGGCGGTAATCTCGTCCTGCCGGGCGAAGGAATCCAGCGCGCTGCGCAGCATCAGGCCGACGTGGCGACCGATCTGCCTGACTTCGGCCGAGCCGCTGCGCGACTGCGACTGCTCCGACAGCGTGATCGCCTGGCGGGCGATCTTGGTGGCCTCGTCACCGATGCGCTCGAGATCAGTGGTGACCTTGGCGACGGCGATGACCAGCCGCAGATCGCTGGCGGCGGGCTGACGCCGGGCGAGAATGTGCGAGCACTCCTCGTCGATCTTGACCTGCATGATGTTCACTTCTTCATCGCCGGCGATGACATCGGCAGCCTGCCCGCTGTCGCGCGCCAGCAGGGCCTCGACCGCGAGCGCCACCTGTGACTCGACACGACCGCCCATTTCCAGCAGGTGGTTCTTGACCGCCTCCAGTTCGGCATTGAACTGGCCGGAAATATGTTGCTTGAAGGAGTCTCTTTGCACCGCGCGTTTCCCCCGGCCGTCCCCGGCCTCTGATCACCCGTTGCCGGTCAAACCGGCACGGCATCGATCAGTCTATACCCTTTGACAGAATTCCCCAATGCGCTCCGGGGGATTTTGTCAGCAAACCCGACCGGCCACCATCAATAGCCGGCGAAGGACAGGGCGAAAGTACTGCCGTGGCCGGGCCTGCTCTGGATGTCCAGGGTTGCGCCGTGGGAGGCGGCCACGTGCTTGACGATCGCCAGTCCCAGCCCCGTGCCGCCGGTCTGGGAGGAGCGGCTCTCGTCGACGCGGTAGAAGCGCTCGGTCAGCCGTGGAATGTGCGCCTGCTCGACACCGACGCCGCGATCGATCACCGCCAGGACCAGGGCATTACCCTGGCGCGACCAGCGCACGGTGACGACGGTATCGTCCGGGCTGTATTTGATTGCGTTGAGCACCAGGTTTGAGACGGCGCTATGCAGCTCCTGGTAATCACCGAACACGGCGTCGCGCTGCTGGATATCGAGCTCCAGGCTGCGCTCGGGATGTGACTGCGCGAGCTCTTCCTGTAGTTCCTCAAGCAGCGCGGCCATGTCGACCTTGACGGTCTTCTTCTGGCTGCGCTCGCTCTCGATACGCGACAGCCACAGCAGATCGTGAAGCAGGCTCTCCATGCGGCGTATCTGCAGGTCCATCTGCTGCAGCGGGCGATAGAAACGACCGTCGATGTGATCGCGGCTGTCGAGCATGGTATCGAGGTAGCCCTTGAACACGGTCAGCGGCGTGCGCAGTTCGTGAGAGACATTGCCGACGAAGTCCCGGCGCATCTGCTCCGTTTCCTGCATGCGCGTGATATCCCGGACAAACAGGAGAAAATCACCATCAGCAAAGGGCGTGACCTCCATCTGCAGATGGCCGACCTCGCCGCTCTTCATGCGCACCTGCAGCGGCTCGTGGAAATCCCGGGCCAGAAAATAGTCGTGAAATTCGGGCAGCCGCACCAGATTGAGTATAAGCTGTCCCCTGTCGCGCGGATACTCCAGCTGCAGCAGGCGTTGAGCCGCAGCGTTGCTCCACTCGATCGCACCGCGGTGGGTGAGGATGATCACGCCGTCGCGCATGGAGGCAAAGGATTCCTGCAGGTAGTCCACCGTGGACTGCAGGCGCAGCCTGGCATCGCGGTTCTCGCGCTGCAGGCGGTAGATCGTCGAGTAGATGACGCCCCAAAGGCCGGAACTTTCCGGCGGCAGCTGGTCCGGGTGCTCGAGCCAGCGCCGCATGCGCCATATCTGCAGCAGCCAGACCAGGCTGACCAGCCCGAAACCCACCGCCAGGGCCTCGACCGGGTAGCCCAGAGACCAGCCAAGACCCACGGATCCCAGCAGCAGAAACAGCAGCTTGCGAAGTTCACTGCGCCAGCTACGATCCAGATTCACCCGGTCGGGGCCCCCCGCGACGAGAAACGGTAACCGGTGCCGCGAACGGTCTGTATCAGGCCGCTGTAATCCAGCCCGTGGGCCTGAAGCGCCTTGCGCAGGCGGCGTATGTGCACATCCACAGTGCGCTCCTCCACGTAGACGTTGGCACCCCAGACCTGGTCGAGAAGCTGGTTTCGCGTGTACGCCCGCTCAGGGTGGGACATGAAGAACTGCAGGAGGTTGAATTCCGTCGGCCCCATGTCCAGCGGGGCGTCATTCAGGTAGACACGACGGCTCTTGCCATCCAGCACGAGATCGGAAACCTGCATGCGGTCGGTGCTCTCGGCCCCGGGGGCGCGACGCAGAAGGGCGCGGATGCGGGCAATCAGCTCGCGCGGCGCAAAGGGCTTGGTGATGTAGTCGTCGGCGCCCACGTCCAGCCCCTGTATGACGTTGTCCTCGGCGGTCTTGGCGGTGAGCATGATGACGGGCATTTCGCGGGTGGCCTCCTCGCGCTTGAGGCGGCGCAGCAGCTCGAGCCCGCTGCCTCCCGGCAGCATCCAGTCCAGCAGCACGATGTCTGGGCGCTGGTCGACGACAATGGCGTGGGCATCGAGGATGTTGTCCGCCTCCAGACACTTGAAGTCGACGATTTCCAGCGCCATTCGCAGCATATCGCGAATGGCAAATTCGTCGTCAACTACCAAAACCGTTCGTTCCGTCATGCGCGCATCGTCCAGGAGCCCGGGAGAATTGGAGAAGTGGAGAATGGTGCAGGCAGATCATGACAATAACATGACAGAACGGCGATTCTGCACCAACCCATAGCTAGAACCAGCCGAACAGCCCGCGGCGCCTGCGCAGCGACGACTCACAGGCAGCGAGCTGGCCACGGTACAGGTCCGCCCGGTCGGCGACTTTTCTGGCCACGGCCTGCAGCCAGGTCTTGTTGCGATAGGTGGCGCGATTGTAGCCCCCATGACCCTCGTGATAGGCGAGATACAGGCGGTAGGCATCGGTCTTTGGAATCTGGCTGCGCAGGAAGGACTGGTGGTTGTACCAGCCAATGAAATCCACGGCATCGTCGAAATGCGCGCGGTTGGCGCGATAACGACCGGCACTGCGCTTGTAGGCATCCCAGGTCGATTCCAGCGCCTGGCTGTAGCCATAGGAGTCCGAGGGCCGAGGCCCCGGGATCACCCAGAGTATCTTTCGGCGCGGGGGTTTGGCCCGGGCGACAAAGCGCGACTCCTGGTGCACGAAGGCCATCAGCACGGCGATGTCCCCGCCCCACCGTTTCTGGGACGCACGCGCATCGTCGTACCAGCCGTCCTTCTCGCGGAATATCGAACAGAGGTTATCGAGGTCACTCGGCGGTGCGGTGGTGCAGGCGGCGAGCCCCAGCAGAGCGACAACAAGCAGAAGCCGGGCCGACGGCATCACACCGCGACTCCCGCCTCGCGCAGGCGCGCCAGCAGCGCCGCCTCATCGATTACCGTGAGCCCGAGTGACTCGGCCCGGGCCAGCTTGCTGCCGGCACCGGGGCCGGCCACCACGACCGAGGTCTTTGCCGACACACTGCCGGACACCCGGGCACCGAGCGACTGCAGCGCGGTCGCGGCCTCCTCCCGGGTCAGGCTCTCGAGCTTGCCGGTCACCACCCAGGTTTCACCCGCCAGCGGGCCCGCTGGCGCGGCACTCCCGGGCATGTCGACCTCGGGCCAGTGCACGCCCGCCTCGCGCAGACCTGCGACCACCGCCATCGCCGACGGCGAATCGAGGAACTGCCGCAGATGATCGGCTACGATCGGCCCCACGTCGTCAACGTCCTGCAGTCGCTCCTCGTCCCCCGCGGCCAGCGCCTCCCAATTGCCGAAATACGCAGCCAGGCTGCGCGCGGTGGCCTCGCCCACTTCGCGCACGCCGAGGGCAAACAGGAAGCGCGCCAGCGTGGTGGACTTGCTGGCCTCCAGGGCCGCGAGCAGATTGTCGGCACTCTTCTCGCCCATGCGCTCCAGGGAGAGCAGCTGCTCGCGGTCCAGGCGGTACAGGTCGTCGACGGTCTTTACCAGGCCACTATCGACCATCTGATCCACCAGGCGCTCGCCGAGGCCATCGATATCCATCGCGCGCCGGGAGGCAAAGTGGCGCAGCGCCGCCTTGCGCTGCGCCGGGCATACCAGGCCGCCGAGGCAGCGCAGGATGGCTCCCCCCTCCTCCCTTTCCACCGGTGACTGACAGGCCGGGCAGCAGGTCGGCAGAAGCACCTCACCGGCGCCTGCCGCCGGCGCCTTCTCGCGCACGGACACCACCTGGGGAATCACGTCCCCCGCGCGGCGCACCACCACGAGGTCCCCGACCCGGACGTCGAGACGGGCGATCTCATTGAAGTTGTGCAGGGTGGCGTTGCTCACCGTGACGCCGCCGACGAATACAGGTTCCAGCCGCGCGACCGGCGTGATGGCCCCCGTGCGGCCGACCTGGAACTCGACATCAAGCAGCCGGGTGGTCGCCTCCTGCGCGGGGAACTTGCGCGCGATCGCCCAGCGGGGCGCGCGGGAGACGAAACCGAGCCGCTCGCGCTGGGCGAGATCGTTTACCTTGTACACGATCCCGTCGATATCGTAGGGCAGCTCCTGGCGGCGCTTCGCCAGCCGCTCATAGTAGTCAAGGCAGCCCTCCAGACCCCGCACCGTGGCGGCATCCCGGCTCACACGCAGGCCCCAGCCTGCCAGTTCGCGCATAATGCCTTCGTGCGTGTCCGGCAGAACGCCGTCCTCGACATGGCCGACGCCATAGCAGCACATCTGCAGCGGCCGCGTGGCGGTGACCCGGGGATCCAGCTGGCGCAGACTGCCCGCCGCGGCGTTGCGCGGATTGACAAACGGCCTGTCGCCGCGCTTCCGCGCCGCCGCATTGAGTGCCTCGAAACTGCTGTGCAGCATGTAGATCTCCCCGCGCACCTCCAGGCGTCGCGGGTAGCCCTCACCGCGCAGCCGCAGGGGGATGGAGCGCACGGTGCGCACATTCAGCGTGATATCCTCGCCGGTCGTGCCGTCGCCGCGGGTTGCCCCGCGCACAAGGCTGCCCTCCTCATACAGCAGGCTCACCGCCACGCCGTCGAGCTTGGGCTCACACACGTAGTCGATGGCTTCCTCTCCGCCGAGTCGCTCGACGACACGGGCATGGAAGCGTGCCAGTTCGTCGTCGTCAAAGGCGTTTTCCAGCGACAGCATCGGCATGTCGTGCCGCACTTCGGAAAACCCCGGCAGCGGCGCCGCGCCGACGCGCTGGGTGGGAGAGTCCGCGCGCAGCAGTTCCGGGTGCTCGGACTCCAGCTGCTGCAGTTCGCGCAGTGCGCTATCGTACTCGGCGTCGGTGGCGCTCGGCTGGTCGAGGACGTAGTACTCGTGATTCCACTGGTCAAGCTGCTGGCGAAGCGCCCCGGCCCGCGCTTCCGGCGTCGTCGAGGGACTCACCGCCGGGGTCTCAGCGGCCGCGCGCCAGCATCCGCCTCTCGAGTTCGCGGATCTGCTGTCGGCTGTGCTCCAGGGTCTGCGGCGTCACGGCGCTGCGGCTTTCGTCGAGCACGCTGCCGCCGAGGTTGCGCGCCACCGCCTGGGCGGTTTCGAGCATGTAGTCGAAGGCCTTCATCATGTCGTCCGGACCCGGCAGAGTCACAAAGAACAGCAGGCCCTGGGTGTTGAGCTCGGACATGCGATCGATATCGAACACACCGGGCTGCATCATGTTGGCAACGCTGAACTGTATGGGCCCACGGCCCGCCGGCTGCTCGTGGCGGTGGAAGAAATCCATGTCCCCGAAGCGCAGGTCGCAGGCCAGGAGTATGTGCATGATGTCCTCGCCCCGGAAGCCCGCGGGGTCATTGGCCACCACGTGCAGCATGAACACCTCCGGGTCCGGGTCCCGCGGCAGCCGCCCCTCTTCCTCGGGTGCGTCATCCTCGTCTGCCGCCGGCAGGTCATCCAGCCAGTCGAGGTTGGCCGGCTCCTGGCGCTCGCCGCGCAGTCCGCTGACGAGACCATCGTCCACGGCACCGCTCGTCGCGGCCGGACGGGCACCCGCGGGCCCGGCGTTCTCCGTCCTGCGGGCAGCCCTGCCATCCTGCGCCGCATCATCGGTCGCCGGTGACGACGATACGTTCGAGCGCGGACCATTGGAGCGGGCATCCGCCCGAACTCGCGCGCCCCTGTCTGGCCGTGACGACGAGGCTGCGGTTGCCCGCCCCGTCACCGCGTTATCACGCGGGCCTCCCTGGACAGCCTCGCCGCCTGCCAGGGCAGCCTCGTCGTCGTGTTCGCGTCGGGCCCGCACCAGGTCCTCGCGCCGGACCACGCGGGCGCCACCATTGGGCAGCTCCCGCTGCACCGAGGGATGCTCCAGCGGTTCACCGTCGGGCTCGTCATCGGTGCGCGCTATCTTCACCCGGACACGCTCGCTGCGTTCGGTGCGAACCCGGCGCCAGGCATCGACCAGCACCGCCGCGATCAGCAGCACGCCGATGATGACCATCCAGTCCCGAATTGTTAAGTCCATTG
>JAWLGG010000137.1:0-7065 GCA_041685155.1 Chromatocurvus sp. | reverse complement strand
GCCGCAGCAGGGCATCAGCTTCCTGCTCGTCGACATGGCGACGCCCGGGAGGTGCGCACTAGGCAGAAAATCATGTTGGAGTGATGCGCGTAGCTGGTCCAGATCTTCGAGCCATTGAGCACGTACTCGTCGCCATCGCGCACCGCCGCCATCTGCAGGGACGCCAGATCGGAGCCGGCGCCCGGCTCCGAGTAGCCCTGGCACCAGACATCCTCGCCGGAGAGAATGCGCGGCAGGTAGTGGGATTTCTGTGCTTCGGTGCCGTAGCGTATGAGCATCGGCCCGAGCATCTGCAGGCCCATGGGCAGCACTGACGGCGCGCCGGCAAGCTTGCACTCCTCCTGAAAGATATGGCACTGGTTGATGTCCCAGCCGGTACCGCCATACTCCGCCGGCCAGTCCGGTGCGACCCAGCCGCGCGCATGGAGCTTGCGGTGCCAGGCCATGGTGGCGTTGAACTCGGCGAACACGCTGGTCATCATACTGCCGGCGCGGCGCAGGTCTGGCGTCAGCTCCTGGTCGAGAAAGGCCCTGACCTCGTCGCGGAATGCCTCGTAGTCCATGGGAAAACTCCAGTCACGGATGGTGGCGCCCGGGCAGGGTGGCGCGCCCGGTCAATCGCCTGTCGGTTCGATCGCGGCCATTGCGCGGATCGCCAAGAAACAATCTATCCTGTTTATTTTAGTGTATCGCGGTCATGCCGGCAAACTGCCGCGGCGTGCCCGCAACCGACCAGCGGCACCGACGAATTCAGCCAGGCTGAACACCGGCCTGCTCGCGAAGCTGCCGCCGCAGTACATCCTTGCGCACTTTTCCGGAGGCGGTCTTGGGCAGCTCAGGCGCCGGTTCCAGTCGCTGCGGCCACTTCTGTTTCGCCAGCCCCGAGTCCGCCAGAAACGCGACCAGCGTCTCCAGGGTCATGGGCTCGCTGCCGTCGCGGCACACCACATAAACTGCCACACCCTCGCCGAGCCGCTCGTGCGGCATGGCGACGACGGCGGCCTCTACGATCGCGGGGTGATCCAGTATCACCTCCTCGATTTCCCTGGCACTCAGGTTCTCACCGCCGCGGATGATGATGTCCTTCTTGCGATCGGTGATCACGATGGCGCCCTGGGCGGTGACGTGACCGATATCCCCGGTAAGGAAGAAGCCGTCGGCGTCAAAGGCAGACTCTGTCTGTGCGGCATCGCCGTAGCCGAGCATCAGCGTGGGGCCGCGCACCGCGATCTCGCCATCGGCGTCCCTCTCCAGTACGCGTCCGCTCTCATCGAGCACGCGCACCTCGTAATTGTAGATGTGACCGTCTGTCCCGGCGGCGAGTTCTTCCTCCTCCGGTCGCTGGAATCCGGTGGTCACCAGCGGCGCCTCGGTGCTGCCGTACACACGAAACGCCCGGCAGTTGTCCAGAACCCGGTGGGTTTCGCGGATCAGCTGCGGCGGGACGGAGGCACCGCCACAGGCAAACAGCCGCATGGATGGCAGGCCCAGGCCGCGCTCGTGGGCAGCCGTGACCAGTTCATTGAGAAACGGTGTCGCACTGATACACACGCTTGCCCCGGTACGCTCGATGAGCCCGATGGCGTCATCGACGTTCCAGCGCTCCATGAATACCGCCCGCGCATCGGTAAAGAACGGCAGCTCCATGCCGTTGCAGAAGCCCGTGATATGGGTGACCGGCGACGGCATTAGCATGACGTCATCCCGCCCCAGCCGCCAGGCGTCCACACCGTTGTCCAGGGCGCGGGTCAGCGTGTTGTGGCTGTGCCGCACCGCCTTGGGGTTGCCGGTAGTGCCGGAGGTGTACATCACAATCTTGACATCGTCCGGGCTCACGGACTCCTCCGGAGCCGCCTCTTCAGCCGGCGCCGACGCCAGCAGCGCAGCATAGGACTGCGTGCCCGGGGTATCTGTATCCTCCGCGCCGGGCCTGACCACGACAACATGCTCCAGGTCCGGCAGGTCGGCGCGCAGTGCGGCGACCATTGCGGGATAATCGAAGCCGCGGAAGTTCTCGGGCACAAAGAGCACCCGGGCGCGCGTATCACGCAGAATAAAGCCGAGTTCGCGGTCCCGGTAGATCGGGATCACCGGGTTGATCACCAGACCAAGCATCGAGCAGGCGATGTTGATGGCCACGGGCTCGCGCCAGTTCGGCAGCTGGAAGCTGACCACGTCGCCGCGGCGAAGGCCCAGCTGTCCCAGCGCCAGCGACAGCCTCGCGGCCTCCGCATAGATGGCAGCGAAGGTGATCTCCTCGCCACTGTCGAGGAGGATCGCCGCCCTGTCGGGATGCTGTTCCGCCCTCTCCCGCGCGATTACCGAAATCGTGGTATTGCGGTATCCGGCAAACGCGTCCGGACGGTAGGTTACCTCCATCGGCTTCTCCGCATGGCCCGCCGCCTCGCCCTCAGCGGTAGTTGTAGGTGAACTGCAGCGCCACGGTCATCGGCAGCGCCGTGAACCCCATCTGATCGGCGTAAGCGCCACCAGGAAGCGGCGTGCTCGGCCCGTCAACCACGCCGGACACCACGTGCTCGTCGGTCAGGTTCTTGCCCAGCAGCTGCACGCGCCACCGGTCCTCGCTCCCCGCCAGGTAGAGGCTGGCGTTGTAGGTCGTGAACGAGTCGCGGCTCGCATTCGGGTTGGCGAACGCCGACGCGTTGTAGTCGTCGCTGTACAGCCCGTCGAGGGCAATACCGTAGCTCCAGCCGTTATCCAGGAAGCCGTCGTAGTTGATGCCGAAGGAAGCCGACCACTCAGGCGCCATGGCCGTGGACTCACCGCTGATGTCCTGGCCCGGCGTACC
Organism: Chromatocurvus sp.; assembly: GCA_041685155.1. Taxonomy (GTDB): domain Bacteria; phylum Pseudomonadota; class Gammaproteobacteria; order Pseudomonadales; family Halieaceae; genus Chromatocurvus. The sequence goes on along the minus strand of JAWLGG010000137.1, from coordinate 4,256 downwards.
GTTGGTCCCGGGTACCGTCGTGTTGCAGCCCTGGCCGGCGGTCTGCCCGGCCCAGCAGGGCGCGATGAAGTTGTCGTACTCCGCCTCGTTGTAGCCGATGGAGCCGCGCAGGCTCAGCCCCATGATATTGCGGGGTGCAAACTCGGCGTCCAGCTCAAAGCCCTCCGTGGTCGCCTCACCGGCATTCAGCGTGATAAACGCGAAGGTGGGCGAGTTGAAGAAGTCCACCTGCAGGTCTTCGTACTCATAGGCGTACACGCTGGCGTTGAGGCGCAGCTGGTTGTCCAGCAGCGTCGACTTCATGCCGACCTCGAAGCCCGCCGCGGTCTCCTCGTCAAAGGTGAAGTCCGACTCGGAGCCGCCCATGAAGTCCGCCGAGTAGATCCCGCTGTTGGAGAAACCGCCGGACTTGTAGGCCGTCTTGTAGGCGGCGTAGAAGCTCACATCGTCGTTCATGCGCCAGGTCGCGGTGACCTCCGGGGACCAGGCGTCGAAGTCCTGGTCGCCTACCGCGACTTCACCGGTGCGCCAGATGCCACCCAGCCCCGGGTTGTTGTAGGGATGCACGAATTCCGATTTCTTGGTCTCGTCGGTATAGCGCGCGCCACCGGTTAGCGTGATGTCATCCGTCAGACGGTAGGTCAGTTCGAAGAACGGCGAGAAGGTCTCGCCGTCGGTGAAGCTGTCCTTCTGCGAGGCCACGTAGATCAGGCTGGGGTCCGGTGCCGCCGTGTTGGCAATACCGCCCGTCGCCACCCACTGATCGAACTCGCGCTCGGTTTCCTGGTACAGAAAACCGACCATGAAATCGAAGGGGCCGTTGAACTCGCTGCGCAGCCGCATCTCGTGAGAGAACGCCTCCCAGGTGTTCCGCTCCGTGGCAAAGGTCGACGTCGGGAAGGACTGGAAGTCCCCCGTGAGGCCGAAGGTATTCTCGTTCTCCTGGTAGTTCGTGATGGAGCTGAGTTCGAAGCGGTCGAACATGTAGTTGATCTGCGCGGTGAACGCGGTGGAGTCGTACTCGTTGAACAACTCGCCGTTGCTGCGGGCAAAAGGCAGGGTATCGGCGAGGATGGACGGCATGCGGTTATGCGCCAGGAAGAAGTTGTTGCCGCACTGCAGGTTCGGGTTGACCGCACCGACGCCCCCGGGGCAGTTGAACGCGGTGTAGTTCCAGGAGGACTGGTCCACCTCGTTGTCCGTCATGGAAGCAATGAAAGTCGCGGAAAGATTGTCCGTGGGCTCCCACAGCAGCGACAGACGCGCGAGGGTCTCCTCCTCGCCGGGGGCATCGCGGTTCTCTGCCGGCGCTACGTCCGAGATTGTATTTCCCGTGGCGACATCCAGCAGGTTGAAGGGCTGCTCCGTCGAGATATTCCTGAAGTAGCCACCGTCCATATCCGAGTGGCGCACCGCGAGGCGGGCGGACAGGGTGTCGGTGATCGGGCCGGAAAGAATGCCCTCGTAGCGGGTCTGCTCCGCCTCAAACTCGTGGTAGACGCGGCCGGTGGCCTCGAATTCCTGCGTCGGACGCGCCGTGGTCAGCGACACCACGCCGGCGGTGGCGTTCTTGCCGAAGAACAGCGACTGCGGGCCCTTGAGGACCTCGATCTGGCCCAGGTCGAACATGCCCTCGTTGAGCACGCGCCCGGCGCCGTAGTACACGCCGTCCATGACCACGGCCACGGACTGCTCGATGCCGATACTGGTACTGTTGGAGCCGATACCGCGAATGGTCATCTGCGCCCCGGAGCCGTTGGAGGAGCGCCCGACGAAGTACTGCGGCGTCAGCGCGGCGATCTTCTCCAGGCTGGTGAAATCAAATTTTTCGATGCGCTCCTGGGAGATCACGCTCACCGTGAGCGGCGCGTCCTGCAGGCTCTCCGCGCGCTTGCGCGAGGTCACGATCACTTCTTCCAGGCCGCCGGCGGGGGCCGCACGACGCCCCTCCGAGCTGCTGCTGGCCTGCTGCGCGCTGACGCAGGGTGCGAGCACCATCGCTGAAAGCAGGGCGGCAGGGATGGCACGGCGATTGGGGTTCGACATAGCTTTGACTCCAGCGATTATATTTATCTCACCAGTCAACGACCGGCAGTTGCGCGGAATGTAGCAGTCAAACCTGTCAGAAACAACCCTATCTGTTTTTTTTCGGTGCGCGCTTCGCCGGCCCTCTGGCGGGGGATTTCGCGCCCTCCCTTTCGTGCCTTGCCGCGAATACCGCCTCCAGCTCCTCCAGCGCCTCACCCGTGTGCACGGCGATCCGCTGCATGTGCGGCAGCGTGTCCCGGCAGCCGGCAAAGCCGAAGCTCAGGGTGCCGGCATAGCTGTAGCAGGTAATGTTCAGCGCCTGCCCGTGGGTCACGGCCGACACCGGGAACATGGCCTCCAGCCGGGAGCCGCGCAGGTAGAGTGGCTCCCGCGGGCCCGGCACGTTGGAAATGGTGACGTTGAACACCGGCCGGGTGCGGCCCTCCAGCCCGGCGATCATCTGCAGCGTATAGGGCGTCATCAGCGCAAAGGAGAACATCTCCACCACCTCCCGCGGAAGGTCCTGCATGATGGCCTTGGCGCGGCGCGTGGAGGCGATGATCGCGGCGAGACGCTGGCCCGGATCGGCAATGTTCGTGGCCAGGTTGGCAATGATGAAGCTGACCGCCGAGCCGGCACCCTGGTCATCCGCCGTGCGCAGGGACACGGGAATACCCGCGGTGAGCGGCCGGCCCGGCAGCGCGCCAAGCTCCTTCAGAAAGCGGCGCAACCCGCCACTGCACAGTGCCAGCACCACATCGTTGATGGTGCCACCGGCCGCTTTTGACAGCGCCTTGATGCGATCGAGCTCAAACACCTGGGTGGCGAAGCGTCGTTGGCTGTGAATCCTGTGATTGAGGATGGACACCGGGGTCTGGAACGGCAGCATGGCGGGGTTTTTCACGTCACCCGCGGCCCGTGCCATGGTCACCAGTTGCCTGCCGGCCATCACCAGGGAGCCCGCCGCCCTCGGAATCACACTGCTGATGCCCTTCAGGGTTTTCGCGGGGCGCGGCGCCTCATCCGCAACGGCGTGCGCGCTCCACAGTGCCGGCGTATCCATGTCGGCGGGGTCAGGTGACATTGAGCGCTGAAGCATCTGGATACCAGCCATGCCATCCACCAGTGAATGGTGCATCTTGAAATACACCGCGAAGCGATCGCCCTCCAGGCCCTCGATGATGTGGTACTCCCAGAGCGGACGACCGAAGTCCATGGGATTGCTGTGCAGGCGGGAGATGAAGATGCCGAGCTCCCGCTCCCCGCCCGGACGCGGCAGCGCCTGGTGGCGCACGTGGAACTCCGGGTCCAGGTCGTAATCCCGCGTCCACATGGGCGCGATACCGCGCAGCGCGGGATTCGCCAGCTTGCGGTTGAAGGGATCGGCGAACTCGGTCGAGGATCGCAGCGACGCGACCAGCCCGGCGAGGTAGCCCTCGTCCGCATCCGGCGGCTGCGAGAATATGAGCAGCGAGGCCACGTGCATGGGGCGCTCCCGGCTCTCCATCAGCAGCCAGGACGCGTCGCTCATCTTGATACGCTCTTTCAACACCCAGGTTCCTCCTGTTATGCGCCGCCCTGCGCGACGTTCTCCCGCAGGCGCACCCGCCCGACACCGGGCAGCATGTTCTGCCAGCGAAACGGCCGCCAGCCCGCGGGATCCTGGGCCAGGCGCTCCGCGATGATCGTCGACACCAGGGGGTGATGCCCTAGCCCACAGTGACTGCCCGTCACCGCGATATTCTCGGAAATGTCGGATTCGTCCGCGAGACAGGCGCGCCAGTTGACCACCCCGTCCATGCGCGAGTGGATAGCGGTGGTGGGGATGCTGGCGGGCTGCGAGACATGCCGCAGCGCCTCCGGCGGCTCGGATTCACCGGTCATCCACTGATACAGCGAGTCCGCCGCCGACTGATGCGGAAAACGAATGGGCGAGCCCAGGGTGATCACCGTGCGCAGCAGTTCCGGCGCCTTGTGCGCCAGCACCCGGGCGTACACGCCGCCGAGACTCCAGCCGATCAGCGACACCTTTCTGCCAGTGCGCTCGTGCAGCGCGATGATCTGCTCCAGCAGTGCATCCTCCATGCTCCCTACCGGCCCGCGATTCACCCCCAGGCGCCAGTCAAAGGTGTGATAGCCAAGGCGGATCAGCACCTTGCGCAGGCGCAGGGTGGAATACTTGTTGCCCATGAAACCGGGGATGACCACCACCGCATGGCCGTCGCCCC
>JAWLGG010000136.1:0-7171 GCA_041685155.1 Chromatocurvus sp. | reverse complement strand
GTCGTCGGAGAGACGGCCGGTCTCGCGGTCGAGCCTGGCCAGCTCGGCATCGACGTCGACCAGGCCTGCCAGCGGCACCAGTAGTTCAAGCTCGCCGACCACCGAGGTGGCCGCGGCAGGTGGGTCCTGCGTGAGCCATTCGATACGTTCCAGCCGGGCCATCTGCATCAGGAAGGTGGCGTTGTCCTCCAGCCGCAGCCTGTCCTGCACTGTGCCGTTGCGCAGCAGAAGGGGAACCTTGACACCGGGACCAGTGCCCATTTCGCCGCGAATAACGCGCACACCCAGAATCACCGATTTCAGCCATTCTATCTCTGCGCTCGCGGCCTTGTCCACGCGGGCGTCGTCGGGCTGCGGCAGGGGCTGCAGCATGATGCTCGGGCCGCCGACGCCTGCCAGCGGTGCGACCGACTGCCAGACTTCCTCGGTGATGAATGGCATGAAGGGGTGCAGCAGGCGTAGCCAGCTCTCGAGCACCCGGATCAGCGTCTGACGCGTCCCGCGCAGCGCCGCCTCGCTCGCCTGGGGATCGCGCAGGACCGGCTTTGACAGCTCAAGGTACCAGTCGCAGTACTCGTTCCATATAAAGTCGTACAGGGCCTGGACCGCGAGGTCGAAGCGGTAGTTGCCGACGGCACGGTGTACCTCGGCGGTGGTCTCCTGCAGGCGGCTGAGAATCCAGCGATCGACGAGGTGCAGCTCTACCGGCGCATCGCCGGACTGTCCGCAGTCCTCGCCCTCGCTGTTCATCAGCACGTAGCGCGCGGCGTTCCAGATCTTGTTGCAGAAATTCCGGTAGCCCTCTATGCGGCCGATGTCGAAGCGGATGTCGCGGCCGGTGGAGGCCAGCGAGTAGAAAGTGAAGCGCAGGGCATCTGTACCGTAGGCGTTGATGCCCTCCGGGTAGTCCCGGCGTGTGGCCTTCTCGATGGACTTCGCCAGCTGCGGTTGCATCATGCCCGCGGTGCGCTTGCTGACCAGGCTCTCCAGGTCGATGCCATCTATGAGGTCAATGGGGTCGAGTACGTTGCCCTTGGACTTGGACATCTTCCGGCCTTCGGCATCGCGCACCAGGCCGTGCACGTAGACCTCGTGGAACGGAATTTCCTCGCGCAGGTGCAGGGTCATCATGATCATCCTGGCGACCCAGAAGAAAATGATGTCGAAGCCGGTGACCAGGACCGAAGTGGGGTGGAATTTTGCCAGCTCCTGTGTCTCCTCGGGCCAGCCAAGGGTGCCGAAGGTCCACAGCGCGGAGGAGAACCAGGTGTCGAGCACGTCTTCGTCGCGGTGCAGAATCGTGTCGGAGGCCAGGTCGTGCTCTCTGCGCACGGCCTCTTCATCCTGACCCACATAGATATTGCCCTCGGCGTCGTACCAGGCGGGAATGCGGTGTCCCCACCACAGCTGCCGGCTGATGCACCAGTCCTGTATGTCGCGCATCCAGAAAAATAGGTGTTTTCCCACTGTTTCGGCACAAAGCGGATGTCGCCGTTCTCAACGGCGGCGATAGCCGGGCCGGCCAGCTTTTTCGCATCGACATACCACTGTCGCGTAAGCCAGGGCTCGATCACGACGCCGCTGCGATCGCCGCGGGGGACCTTCAGCGTATGCGCCTCGACTTTCTCGAGCAGGCCGAGGCGATCCATGTCGGCGACAATCTGCTCGCGGGCGCTGAAGCGGTCCATGCCGCGGTAGGGCTCGGGTGCCGCGTCGCTGATGCTGGCGTCGGCATTGAGGATATTCACCAGCTCAAGGCCGTGACGCTGGCCCATGGCATAGTCATTGAAATCGTGGGCCGGGGTGATCTTCACACAGCCGGAGCCGAAGGCCGGATCCACGTAGTCGTCGGCAATGACGGGAATGTCCCGGTCGCACAGTGGCAGGCGCACCCGCTGTCCGACCAGGTGCGCAAACCGGGAATCCTCCGGGTTCACCGCAATGGCCGTGTCGCCAAGCATGGTCTCCGGGCGCGTGGTCGCCACCGTGACATGGCCGCTGTCGTCACTGAGCGGATAGCGGAAATGCCACAGATGCCCCTGCTCCTCCTCAGCGACCACCTCGAGATCGGAAATCGCAGTGTGCAGGGCGGGGTCCCAGTTCACCAGGCGCTGTCCGCGGTAAATCAGTCCTTCACGGTACAGGCGGATGAACACGTCCTGTACCGCGGCAGACAGCCCATCGTCCATGGTGAAGCGCTCGCGCGACCAGTCCAGGGATGAGCCCAGCCGGCGCAACTGGCGGGTGATGTTGCCGCCCGACTCCGCTTTCCACTGCCAGACGCGCTCGATAAAGGCCTCGCGGCCGAGTTCATGACGGTCAGTGCCCTCCGCCTGCAGCTGTCGCTCCACCACCATCTGCGTGGCGATACCGGCGTGATCCGTCCCCACCTGCCACAGTGTGTCGTGCCCGGCCATGCGATGGTAGCGGATCAGGGCATCCATGATGGCCTCCTGGAAGCCGTGTCCCATGTGCAGGCTGCCGGTGACATTCGGCGGCGGAATCATGATGCAGTAGGGTCTTTCTCCGCCCTGCGGCGCGAAATAGCCGCTCTTTTCCCAGTGCGCGTACCAGCGGCTTTCGATATCGGCGGGTTGGAATGTCTTGTCCATGCGGCGTGTAGTCCGGTGGGCGTGCTGGGCTCGGGAAAACGCGGGATTATACGCCGCTGATGTCGTGTTTTTCCAATGCGAATCCGCGCTCGCGGTAGAAGGACCATGACGCGCGCAGGGCTTCAAGGCTCTGCGAATCCTGCGTGACCACCTCGGCGACCCGATGAAAGCGGGAGAAGAATGGCGGCACCACAAGGTCGAGGTTGATCAGCAGGTCATCGTGCCCCTGCGGATCCTGGCCCCAGCCAATGCCTACGCGACCATCGTCCCCGCTGCCGATGAGTCCGTGGGGCAGGAAGCTGTCAGGACGGAAGCGCCACAGGAGATCGTCCATTTCCTCGGCCTGCGCCTGTGAGGTGCAGTTGAGGAAGACGGCGTGGCCGCGCCCGAAGGCCTTGTCGGCCAGGCGCGCCGCGACCTGCAGGCGTCTGGAGGGTGCCCCCGTCTGGACAACGTAGAAGCCGACCCGCGTCACTGCGCGCCGGCGCGCTCTTGCAGGTAGCGCAGCAGCAGCCCGACGGGTCTGCCGGTCGCGCCCTTGGGTGAGCTGTTCCAGGCGGCGCCGGCAATGTCCAGGTGCGCCCAGGCATAATTGCCGGTGAACTGCGCCAGGAAACAGGCCGCGGTGACGCTGCCGGCTTCCGGTCCGCCGATGTTGGCGAGGTCGGCAAAGTTGCTGTGCAGCTGCTTGCGGTACTCATCCCACAGGGGCATGCGCCAGGCGCGGTCGTGGCTGTCGGTGCCGGCTTTCAGCAGCTGCTCCGCCAGCTCCTCGTTATTCGCGTACAGTGCGCTGGCATGGGAGCCCAGTGCGATCACACAGGCACCGGTCAGTGTGGCCATGTCGATGACCGCGGCGGGCTTGAAGCGCTCGGCATAGGTCAGTGCGTCGCAGAGGACGAGGCGGCCCTCGGCGTCGGTGTTTAGCACCTCGATTGTCTTGCCCGCCATGGAGGTGACGACATCGCCGGGTTTGGTCGCACGGCCACTGGGCATGTTCTCGGCCGCGGCGATGATGCCCACGACGTTGATTTCAAGGCCCAGTTCGCACACGGCTTCGAGGGTACCGAGAACGCTGGCCGCGCCGCACATGTCGTATTTCATCTCGTCCATCTTGGCGCCGGGCTTGAGCGAGATGCCGCCGGTGTCAAAGGTAATGCCCTTGCCGACGAGCACCTGGGGCGCGTCGCCACGCTTGCCACCCTTGTACTCGAGCACGATCAGTCGTGCCGGCCGGTCGCTGCCGGCGGATACGGACAACAGCGAGCCCATGCCGAGCTCAGCCATCTGCTTTTCGTTGAGGATTCTGCTGCTGACGCGTTCATGCTGGCGGGCCAGCTTGCGCGCTTCTTTGGCCAGGTATTCCGGGGTGCAGATATTGCCCGGCAGGTTGCCCAGTTCCCTGGCGGTGTTGATGCCCCTGCCAAGGGCAAGACCGACGTCCAGGGCGCGGCGGGCACGCGCTGCTGAAAGCAACTCCCCGGTCGAGACAGACAGTTTGGCCAGCTTGATCGCCCGCGGTTTCCTGCTCACGGTCTCGGTGTAGTGGTAGCGCTGTAGCATGATGGCGCGGGCGAGTTCTTCGCAGCAGGCGGCGGCATCGTCCTCGTCGGCAAAGGGAAGATCGTTGAGCAGTGCGAGGGCATCGCGCGCCTCGGTGTGCTTCAGTGCCTTGCCCGCCGTGTCGCAGAAGCTGCGCTGCGCCGCGCGATCGAACTTTTTCTCGCTGCCCAGACCGACCAGTAGTATGCGCTTGACGTCTCCTGCGCCTGGCAGCAGCAGGCTCTTGCCCTGTGCGCCGCTGAAGTCGCCCATGGCCAGCGCGGAGCCGATGACGCCGTTGACAGCGGTATCGAGCTGCTCCCCGACACCGTGCAGCCTGCCGTTGGCGAACACGGGGAGGATGGCGCACTGGGTCCTGGCGCTGCCGCCGTCGCGTAGCGTGCGGGCGGTGACACTGAGTTTTGGCATGGAAGACGTCCTTCTGGCGTGTTGTGGAACATGACTGGTGAATAGTGTACGGCGAACCGGAGCGCAACTGAACCGCTGCCTGTGGCCCGAGGGCCCACCAGCCTTGCCGCTGGTGCCGCGTGGCTCACTAGCCCTCCGGTGCCGCCTCGATCTTTTTCGGCAGCATGACGAGGGTGGTTCCGGACAGGTAGTCGTGCCAGTAGCGGCCGTTGCGGTCCACAAGGCACCACAGATAGCCGATGCCGAGGCAGGCCAGCGACAGCAGGGCTGCGGCGCAGCGCAGCATGCAGCGTCCTGCGGTCAGGCGCTTGCCGGGGAGGGGTACCAGCTTGATGCGCCAGGCCTGCATGCCCAGGGTCTGGCCACTCTTGCGCCAGAAGGCGGTGAAGAAGCCGGCAACCACGAGCACGGCAATGCCGCGTACCGCCCACGCGCCGAGCGGCTCGTCGCCCGGGGTGCCGCCGAGGAGGCGGGTCAGAGCGCTGTAAAGGCCCATGCCGAGGGCCACGCCGAGCATGATGATCGGCAGCACGAGAAAGGTGTCGTACACCGTCGCCATAAGCCGTCGCGGCAGACCCGGTGAGGGGGCAGCGGCAAGTGCCGCGCTCTGTTCAGTCATTCCGGGGTGGCTCCACCGACAGGTGGTCGGTTCGCGGTGGCTGCGCTGTTTCGCGATCGCGGTAGCGCTTCTCCAGCAGGTCGCTGTCAGCGTCCGCGAGCGACAGGGCGGAGGTGTCCGGTGGCAGAGGCGGCGGCGCGGCGGCAAGCGTCGGCAGGGCATCGCCGATGGCGGCAGCACTGAGGTGCGAGGTGTCCGGCCCCGGTGGAGCCTTCGCTGCCGGCGCTTCGAGGCGCTCTCCCGCCGGCGCAACCGACAGGCCCGACAGATCCATGTCACGCTGCGTTGGTTCGCGCCGTTCCTCAGGCAGCAGGACATCGGTGCCGGCGGGTGCCAGGGACAGGGCGGCGGTGTCCGGGGCCCTGCGGCTCGCCGCCACGGCTGCCGGTGCCGGCCCGGCGCTGACGTTTTCCGGTGCGCTGTGATCCGAGGGCGCCGGCGTGCCTGCGGGGGTGATGGTCGCCAGTGCCCCCGCGCGCTGCATGGCGGCCTGGTATTTCAGCGCCTCGTCGTGGCTGCAGTTGCGCTTGATCAGCTGCGTGCGGCCGGAGAACAGCTTGTCCAGCGTCGCGTCCCGCGCGTTGAACAAGGCGCCGACCCTGCGCCGCACGTCGTCGAGTGATTCACCGTCTGCGATATCGCCCGCAAAGTAGATGTTGTAGGTTTCCTGCATGATCAGTTCCAGCCGGCCAGCACACAGTATAGGGAGTGCGCCAGTGCCAGACCAAGCCCGTTGCCGGTGACTTAGCGCGCCCCGCTTCCCATCGGTATAATACACCGACAGACAGGAGGAAACATGACAGTTGCCGACAGCATCAGGCGCAAACTCGAAACGGGTCTCGCGCCGACCTGGCTTGAAATAGCCAACGAGAGTCACATGCACAGTGTACCGCCGGATTCGGAAACGCATTTCCGGGTTGTCGTGGTCAGTCCGGCCTTTGCGGGCAAGCGGCAGGTGGCGCGCCACCAGTCGGTCTACGCTGCCGTGGCCGACGAGCTGGAGGGGCCTGTGCACGCGCTGGCATTGCACACCTACACGCCCGAGGAATGGGCAGGTCGCGAGCAGGCGACTCCGGCGTCGCCCGCCTGCCTCGGCGGCAGCAAGGCAGATGGCGGTGTGTCGGGCTCATGAGTGTGGTGGTTGCCGCCCTCTACCGGTTCACGTCGCTGCCCGACTACCGGGCCCTGCGTGAGCCCCTGCTGGACGAGTGCCTGCGCTGCGGTGTTCGCGGCACCCTGCTGCTCGCTGAAGAGGGCATCAACGGGACGATTGCCGGCGAGCGCACGGGTATCGATAGCGTATTGGCCTGGCTGCGCTCCGACCCTCGACTGGCCGATCTGGAGCACAAGGAGAGTGAAGACGTGGCCATGCCCTTCTACCGCATGAAGGTAAAGCTCAAGCGCGAGATCGTCACCCTGGGCGTGGCAGGCGTTGATCCGAATGCCCGCGTCGGTACCTATGTCGACGCCGCGGACTGGAACGCCGTGGTGAACGATCCGGAGGTGGTGCTCGTCGACACGCGCAACCATTATGAATTCGGTATCGGCACGTTTCGCGGCGCCCGGGACCCGGGCACGACCTCGTTTCGTGAGTTTCCCGACTGGGTGAGGGCAAACCTCGACCCGGCGCGGGATCGCAAGGTCGCCATGTTCTGTACCGGAGGTATCCGCTGCGAGAAAGCCTCGTCGTACCTGCTGGAGCAGGGGTTTGACACCGTTTACCACCTGCGCGGTGGTGTCCTGAAGTATCTTGAGGAAGTCCCCGAGGAGGACAGCACCTGGGAAGGGGAGTGCTTCGTATTCGACAACCGGGTTTCTGTCAATCACCGGCTCGAGAAGGGCGCGTACGACCAGTGTCACGGCTGTCGACGCCCCATTACCCGGGACGACAAGCTGTCCGACCGCTACCGCAGGGGCGTGTGCTGTCCGGGTTGCTTTGACCAGCTGACGGATGACCAGAAGGCCCGGT
>JAWLGG010000135.1:0-7172 GCA_041685155.1 Chromatocurvus sp. | reverse complement strand
CTGATCGCCTGGGTGCGCGAGCATGTGGCGCGGACGCGACCGGAGCTGGATATCACTGCCAGCACACTGGGCCAGGGGCCACCGCGGGTCGCGCCGGTCGAGATCCGCCTCTTCCACACCGACGAACAGCGCCGCATCGCCGCCGCCGAGCAGGTGTTTGCCCTGCTCAAGCGCACCCCCGGCGCCGTCGACGTGCGCCACGATATCGACCTTGGCGCACCCACCCTGAACGTCAACGTCGTTGATGCCCGCGCCGCGGCCTTCGGTCTTTCCCGCGATACCGTGGCCCGCGCACTGTTCCGGAACAGCCAGGGCAGCACGGCGGAGCAGTACCGGCAGGAGCGCGACCCCATTCCGATTGTGCTGCGCTCGCCCCAGGGCAGTCGCCAGTCCGTGGACGCCCTGCTGTCGACCCAGGTATTCAGCGTCGACGGCACCGGCGTCCCCCTGACCGCGCTCGCCGCCACCGCCGCGGACTGGCTGCCGGCGAGCATCCGCCAGCGCAATGGCGCCGCCCTGTTCAGCATCACCGCCAATCTCGCCAGCGGCCGCAGCTTCAGTGATGTGCTGCCCGTGCTGGATGCCGGGCTCGCGGATAACCCCCTGCCCGCCGGCACCCGTCTTGAGTACGGTGGCGATGCCGAGGGCTCGGGAGACGCCAATCGGGCCATCGCCACCATGGCGCCTACCGGCCTGCTGCTCTTGCTGTTCTTTCTGGTGATGCAGTTCAACTCCTTCCGCCGCGTGGGCATCGTACTGCTGACCGTACCGCTGGCGGCGGTGGGCGTGCTGCCCGGGCTGGTCTTCTCCGGGTCTCCCTTCGGCTTCCAGTCCACGCTGGGCGTGATTGCCCTGGTGGGCATCGTGCTCAACAACGCCATTGTGCTGCTTGATGTGGTCGACCAGAGGCTGGCGCAGGGCGCCGCCATCAGCGAGGCGGTCATCGACGCGGTACGCCGCCGCACGCGGCCCATTCTGCTGACAACCGCCACCACGATCGCCGGACTGCTGCCCCTGGCCTTCTCGACATCCACGCTCTGGCCGCCGATGGCCTGGGCCATTATCTCGGGACTGCTGGCATCCACGGTGATGACGCTGCTGGTCATCCCCGCCGTGACCCGACTGTGCCTGCGCGAGGCCGCGGCATGATAATGTTGTCACCCTGACGCCTTTTACGGGACTGCCCGCCATGCTCGATCAGACCGCCCGGACCTGCCGCTCAGGCCGCCGCTTCCCCGCAGCCGCCCTGGTCGCGGGGCTGCTGTTGCTGAACGCTCTGCCGGCGACGGCGCAGCCGGCCAATCCACCCTGCGAGTCCGCCAACGGCTTCGTGCCCGTCTGCGGTGTGGTCGCGCCCGAGGACCTGGTCCGCGCTCCCTGGGAGGGGCAGGTGATTTTCGGGCAGATGGCGGGGCCCGGTGGCATTTACCTGCTGCATACGCGGGACCAGCGCGTCGAGCCGATGTTCGCCTAGGACCGGCTGGCGATCGAGCCCTCACCGGGCTGGGGCAGCGCCGACTGCCCCGCGCCTGCCGAGGCGCTGCACGCCCACGGCATCGACCTGCATCAGCTCCCGGACGGGCGCTGGCGCCTGCTGGCGGTGAACCACGCCGGTCGCGAATCCGTGGAATTCCTCGAGCTTGCGGGCACACGGGAGGCGCCGCGGCTGGTCTGGCGCGGCTGTGCACTGGCCCCCGAGGACGGCAACTTCAATGACGTCGCCGGCCTCACAGACGGCGGCTTCCTGGTGACACACATGGGCAGCCGATCACGCGGCACCTTCGAGGCCATCCTGGCCAGGCTGGGAATAAAGACCGGTGTCGTGTACCACTGGACAGGAGCGGAAGGCTTCCGCGAGGTCGCGGGGACCGATACACGTTTTCCCAATGGCCTGATCCTGTCGGCGGACGAGGAGACCCTGTATCTCAATGAGTATCTCGGCAATAGGGTGCTGGCCGTGCGCTGGCGCAGCGGCGAGCGGATTGGCGAGGCCGCGGTGGAAAAACCCGATAACCTGAGCTGGACCCGCGACGGACAGCTGCTGGTGGCATCGCACCACGCCAGTCTGTTCGCCCTCGCAAAGTCCCTGGAGCTGGCACCGGATGAGACCAGCCTGCTGCCCTACTCCATCATCGCCATCGATCCGGACACCCTGTCGACGCGGACGCTGCTGACCCAGGAGGGCGCACCCATGGGGGCCGGCACCGTCGCCCTCGACGTCGGCGACAGGCTGTATATCGGCTCCTACCGGGGCGATCGTATCGTGCACACCGCACTACCGGACCCATTGTCTGCACCCGACTGAGCCGGTATCGGCTACCCCGCCGGCAGCACGATCGTGCCTGCGAGAAACTGGCGGCATTCGCCGGTGAGAAAAACGCGGTCACCGACCAACTCACAGTGCACGGTACCGCCGCGACGGGATGCCTGGTAGCCGGTCAGCACCGACCGCCCCAGTCGCTCCGCCCAGTACGGCATGAGCGTGCAGTGCGCCGACCCGGTCACGGGATCTTCATCCACGCCCTTGAGCGGCGCGAAGAAGCGGGAGACGAAGTCGTGGCACGCCCCCGCCGATCCCGGTGCGGTCACGATGAGGCCCCAGGCGCTCGCCGCCTTCAGCGCCGGCACGAGCGCCGCGGAGTAGCGCAGGGCGCGCACGGCCTCCTCGCTGTCGAACACGGCCAGCAGATTGACCGCACGCCGGACCTCCAGCGGCCGACCACCGAGCGCGGCGTGAAGAGCAGCGGCGATGCGCGCGGCCTCGTCGTCGGGCACAGGCTGCGCCGGTCGGGCGGGGAAATCCATGCGCAGCCTGCCGCGGCCGTCCCGGGATACGATCAGCTCGCCGCTGCGCGTGTGGAAATGCAGGGTGTCGCCGGTGTGGCCGAGCACCGTGAAAATCACGAAGGCCGAGGCCAGCGTGGCGTGCCCGCACAGGTCGACCTCCGCAGCCGGGGTGAACCAGCGCAGCGCGAAATGCCCAGCGCGTGCGGCATCTGCGACAAAGAATGCCGTCTCGGACAGGTTGTTCTCCATGGCGATCTGCTGCAGCAGGCTGTCGTCCGGCCACTCCGCCAGCGGGCACACGGCCGCGGGATTGCCGGCGAAAAGACGATCAGTGAAAGCATCGACCTGGTAAAGCGAAACCTGCATGTCAGGGCTTCCCGTGGGCGGTCGCTGCGCGTCGCCGTTCATTCGGCGGCGCTGGCAAAGTACTGCAGAGAAAAATACTGCTGCGGGTCTGTCCACACCTGCCGGCGCTGCCAGCCCGCCTCGCCGGCCAGCGCCGCGAAACCCTCGAGGCTGAACTTGTAGGAGCACTCGCTGAGGATGTGCTCGCCCGGCGCAAAGTCGAAGGCACGACCGCCCACGCGTACCTGCTGGCTGCCCTGGCTGACCAGGTGCATTTCAATGCGGCTCTCGCCGTCATTCCACAGCGCGCGATGGGCAAAGCGCGACAGGTCGAAGTCTGCCGAGAGTTCGCGGTTGATGCGCTGCAGCAGATTGAGATTGAAGGCGGCGGTGACGCCGGCGGCATCGTTGTAGGCGCACTCGAGCACCGCTGCATCCTTGCGCAGGTCGACACCGATAAGCAGGCCGTCGCCGGGTGAGACCGCCGAGCGCAGGCTTGCAAGCAGCGCCACGGCGTCTGCCGGCGGGAAGTTGCCAATGGTCGATCCGGGGAAGAAAATCACGCGCTGCAGCGGCGGCAGGTCCGGCGTGGGCACCGCAAAGGGAGCGCTGAAGTCAGCGCACACCGGCAGCACGGGAAGTCGCGGGAATGCCTCGCGCAGGCCCGCCACCGCCTCCAGCAGGTGCTCCCGGGATATCTCCACGGGAACATAACCCGCCGGCTCATCAAGTGCACCGAGCAGGGTGCGGGTCTTGAGGCTGCTGCCGCTGCCGGGTTCGATCAGCAGCGCACGCGGACCCACCGCGGCGACGATCCCCGCAAGCTCCGCGTCGATAATCGCGAGCTCAGTGCGTGTCGGATAGTACTCGTCCTGCTCGCAAATGCGATCAAACAGCTGCGAGCCCGTAGCGTCATAGAAATACATGGGTGACAGCCACTTCTGCGCCGCGCCCAGACCCTCGTGCACGTGCTCGAGAAACTGTCGCTGTCCGGGCTGCTGCTCGCTGAGGGATTCCGCCTGATTCATGCCAGTGCTCTCTAGCGCGCCAGCCGGATGCCGGAGAACTGCCAGCGGTCCGACGGGTAGAAGAAATTGCGATAGCTGGCACGCGCATGGCCCGCGGGTGTGGCGCACGAACTCCCACGCAGCACCATCTGGTTGCACATGAACTTGCCGTTGTATTCGCCGATGGCACCCGCCGGCGGCCGATAGCCCGGGTAGGGGCTGTAGGCGCTGGCCGTCCATTGCCAGCACTGGCCGAAGAGCTGCTGCAGGACAGAGGTGTCATCACCGCCCACGGGATGCCATCCTCTCCCCGCGCCATCACCAGCGACAACGGGCCCGCGATCTGCGGCCACTTCCCACTCGGCTTCCGTTGGCAGCCGCGCACCTGCCCAGCGTGCGTAGGCATCGGCCTCATAGAAACTGACGTGTGTCACCGGTGCGTGTGGGTCGATGGGCTGGCGCCCGGCCAGGGTGAACGCGGTCTCCAGCGCCGCATCCCAGTACAGGGGATGCTGCCAGCCGGAGGCGCACCTCTGCGCCCAGCCGTCGGACAGCCACAGGGCCGGATTGTCGTAGCCGCCGTCGAGGATAAAGTCGCGGAACTCGCCGTTGCTGACCAGTCGATGCCCCAGCGCATGGGCATGCAGGAAAACACGGTGCCTCGGGCCCTCATTGTCAAAGGCAAAGGAATCTCCCGCATGGCCTGCCTCAAACACGCCTTCGGGACCCTCGTGAAACACCAGCGGCGACGGGGTGACCGATGGCGTCGGCACACGATCGGTAAGTGCGGGCTCCAGGGGATTTCCCGCCAGGACCTGCTTGATATCCGTGAGCATCAGCTCCTGGTGCTGCTGCTCGTGATGCAGGCCGAGCTCGACGCGCTGTCGCAACGCCGCCGTGAGCGGCATCGCCAGCAGATCCTGCATCGCATCGTCCACATGCCGGCGATACTCGAGAATCCGGTCCAGGCCCGGCCGGGTCAGAACACCCCGCTGCGGGCGCGGATGCATGTTGCCGGCAGTGACGTAGTAGGAATTGAACAGGTAGTCGAAGTCATCGTCGAATGGCCGGTAGCCGGCAAGTTCCGGTATCAGCAGAAAGCGCTCGAAGAACCAGCAGGTGTGAGCGAGATGCCACTTGGTGGGGCTCACGTGCTCCGCCACCTGCACCTGCATGTCCTCCGCGGTCAGGCCGCGGACCCGTTCCAGACTGTCCTGGCGGACACGGTGGTAGCGTTGTGGCAGGTCGCAGCTATCCTGTGTCGCCCGGGCGGCGCTCGTCGACATTGATTGTCCTCTTGTTGCAGGAATTGTTGCGGGAACCGGTGGCGCCGCATTCCGACACTCCCGGAATTACGATAACCGGACTGCCGGGCGCATGCAAAGAGCAGGGCGCCTGTCGCTATGAATCCAGTGCCGCAAGCACCGCAGCGGCGAACTCGGCGCTGCGAAACCGGTCGCCGCCGGCCATGTCGTAGCCACGGCGCACGATAACCAGGTTTCTCGACGGCAGTACCATGAGCACCTGTCCCCGATTGCCGAGTGCGGCGAAGGTGTCGGCGGGCAGCCCGGGCGCACGGTCGAAGAGCCACCACTGCGCACCGTATCCGGGCAGGGGTGTTCCATCCTCCCCGTCAAGCGGCGGCTGCGCGGGCGCGGGGGTGCTCGCGTAATCCACCCACCCCTCCGCGAGAAGTCTCTCCCCGTCCCAGACGCCATCCGCGAGATGCAGCAGCCCGAGCCGTGCAAGGTCTCGCGAGGTCGTCCAGACCTGGCTCGAGAGGATAAAGTCCCCACCCCAGTCTGTTTCCAGCCGTGTGTGCGTCATGCCGATCCGGTACAGCAGGGACTCGAAGGGAAAGGCCAGGAACGCCTCCTCACTCGCAAAGCGATGCCGCAGGGCGTGAACCGCCAGCATGGTGTCGTTGTTGGCGTACTTCCAGCGCGTTCCCGGGACCGCCTCAAGGGAGTTCGTCGCGGCGTTGTCCCGGACACGGCCACCGCCCATGTAGACCCGGTCCGTCCGGTGGCCCGCGGCGTTGCTGTCCAGACCGGATGCCATGTGCAGCAGGTGCTCGAGCGTGATCTCCCCGCGCGGGTCGGCTGGATGGGACCATTGGGCGAGGCCCGCCGGGTCCGTCACCTCGACGATACCCTTGTGCACGGCGGCACCGATGACGCTCGCGGCGATGCTTTTCGCCACCGACCAGGTCCGCTGTGCCGTTACCGCTGTGAAACCCTCGGCATAGCGCTCTGCGAGGATAGCGTCGGGCGTGGCGACAAGCACTGCCGTCGTTCTGTCGTCACCGCCAAAGCGGCCGGAGAAGGCGCTCTCGATGACCGCGCCGAGCGCCGGATCGGCCGGCGCCCGGGTGACGCCCCCGCGGCTCGCCCAGGGTTCGCCATCATCCACGCTGCCGCCCGCCACGACACCGGGAAGCTCAACCTGCGGGACATGGTCTGCAAGCTCCGCGCGTGCACCCACCGGCAGGTCCACGCACCCAAGATGCGCGCGCCACTGCGACACTCTGGGCGGCATGGCGTCATCCCAGCTGACGCTGACCCGCTTAACGTCGCGGTCGATGGTCATCGGCATATCCGGGACGAGGTCTGTCACCAGCGGGTAGATGCCCGTCAGTTCCTGCGCCTCGATCTGTGTCATGTCCTTGCCGCCGTTGAAGAGGGCGCTGCAGACAAAACCCGCCTTGTAGCCGGCGGCGTAGGCCCTGACCGTGGCGTCGGTCTCCCGGTCGCTGAGCGGCCCGGCCACGGCAATGCTCGATGCGAGGGCCAGAATCAGGCCCGGGAGCAGGGCCAGGGAAAACAGAACAGTTGCGGGTTTCGACATGGATACGCTCTCTTTACTTTGGACGGTTCATTTCACGAATGCGCTGTAGACCGCCCGAACCGCCACCGCATAGTCCTCCGGCGCCACGCCGACAATGATATTCAGCTCCGAGGCGCCCTGGTTGATCAGCCGCACATTGACGCCTGCTGCCGCGAGCGCGGCAAAGACCTTGCTGGCGATACCCGG
>JAWLGG010000134.1:0-7183 GCA_041685155.1 Chromatocurvus sp. | reverse complement strand
GTAAGACCCAGCTGGGCGCGAATCATTTCTCCTTGCTCGGTCACGCGAAGACCGTTGCGCAGTGACCCGGGAGGCTGCGACAGCAGGGCGTCATAGGCGGGCGCGCCGCCGCGGCCGATGGTGCCGCCGCGGCCATGGAACAGGGTCAGCTCCACCGCGTTCGTCCGACACACGGAAAGCAGGGCCTCCTGCGCCTGGTACTGTTCCCAGGCCGCGGCAAAGACGCCGGCATCCTTGGCGGAATCGGAGTAGCCGATCATGACCATCATGTGACCGTTCACGTGTTCGCGATACCAGGGAACCTGCAGCAGTGACTCGACCACGCGACTGGCGTTGGTAAGGTCGTCAAGCGTCTCGAAAAGGGGCGCCACCGGCAGCGGGTGCCGACAGCCGAACTCGCGCAGCAGCAGGTGCACCGCGAGGACGTCCGACGCCTCCCGCGCCATGGAAATCACATAGACACCGAGTGACGCGGGTGACTGGGCCGCGATAGTCCGGCAGGTATCGAATACCTCCTCGGCATCGTCGCTGCCCCGCCAGCCCACGGGCAACAGCGGGCGGCGGCCGCCGAGTTCGGTGACCAGGAAGTCCAGGCGCTGCTGCTCGGGCCAGTCTGCGTAGTCCCCCACGCCCAGGTAGCGGGTGATCTCCGAGAGCGCCTCCGTGTGCCTGGCGCTGTCCTGGCGGATGTCGAGGCGCACCAGATGAACACCAAAACACGCCACCCGGCGCAGCGCATCCAGCAAGCGGCTCTGTGCGATCGCCTCCATGCCGCAGGCCATGAGTGACTCGTAGCAGACCAGCAGGGGCTCGCGCAGCTGGCGCTCGTCCTGCAGCCAGGCATCATCCGCGGGGGGCGCCGGTGATTCCCCCGCGAGGACCGCTTCGAGATGACGCAGGGTGGTACGCAGCAGTTGGCGCACTTTGCGCAGCTCCGCACGATAGGGCTCGCGGACATCCGGGTTGCGCTCCCGCAGCCGCGTATCACAGCGCGTTACCGAGAGTTCCTCAACCAGATCGTCGATATCGCGCAGGTAGAGGTCGGCTGCCTGCCAGCGCGCGAGGAGGAGAACCTCTTCCGTGACCCGGGCAGTCACATTGGGGTTGCCATCGCGGTCGCCGCCCATCCATGACAGAAAACGCACCGGCGCGGCCTCCAGCGGCAGGCCCTCGCCACAGGCGCGATGGCGCGCCCGATCGAGGCGCCGCAGAAATTCCGGCACCGCGCTCCACAGGGAGTCCTCGACCACGGCGAAGCCCCACTTCGCCTCATCGACCGGGGTCGGACGCTCGGCCCGGAACTCCTCTCCGAACCATATCTGGGACACCAGCTCGCGCAGGCGCTGCTGCAGGCGCTCGCACTCAGCATCAGTTCGCCCCGAAAGCTCCAGGTCGGACAGGCAGCGACCGATCTCGCGGTGCTTGTGGATCAGCGTGCGGCGCATGATCTCGGTGGGATGTGCGGTCAGCACGAGTTCGATGTTCAGCGCATCGATGGACCGGGCAATACCCGCCGGATCGATGTCGGCGGCCAGCAGTTCGTCGACCATTCCCGTGAGCATGCTCGACGACGAGAACTGCTGCGCCATTTCCCGAGACACACTGTGCTGCTGATCGGCAATATTCGCCAGGTTGAGAAACTGGCTGAAGGCGCGCGCGACCGACAGCATGTCCTCATCGGGCAGGCCATGCAGCGCGGCAATCAGGCGCTCCCTGTCGTCACAGTCACCGTCGCGGGAACTTCTGGAAAGCCGCCTGATGGCTTCGACGCTGGCGAGCAGGCCCTCGCCCTCGGCGGAGGCGATGACCTCGCCAAGGAGGCTGCCGAGCATACTGACATTGCGCCGCAGGCTGGCATAGGCATCGCCCCGACTGGGCGCGTCCAGTGCGCCGCCTTCGCTTGACCACTGTGACATGCGGACTCCCGCTACCCGCACCGGACGCTGGTGTTAAGGCGACCCCCGTTCACCACTGCCGGATACGCTCGAGCAGGTCGCACACCCGGCAGCTGTAGCCCCACTCGTTGTCGTACCAGTTCAGCACCCGCAGGTAGCGCCCACCGGTCACCGCGGTGAATCCGCTGTCAAAGATCGACGAGTGACTGTTGCCGATGATATCCGTGGATACCAGGGGGCGCTCGCTGTACTGCAGGATGCCCGCGAGGGTCGCGCTCTGTGACGCTGCCTGCACCACGCGGTGCACTTCCTCCACACTGACCGTGCGACCAAGCTTGACGAACAGGTCGACCACCGATCCGTCCGAGACCGGCACGCGCGAGGCAATACCGTGCAGCTTGCCGGCGAGCTCCGGCAGCACCTTGCCCACGGCCTTGGCCGCACCGGTGGATGTCGGAATGATGTTTTCGGCCGCTGCACGGCTGCGGCGCCAGTCGGAATGCGGTACATCCGCCAGACGCTGGTCATTGGTATAGGCGTGCACGGTATTCATCACGCCCTCGAGCACACCGAAGCTGTCATGGAGCACGCGTACCATGGGTGCCAGGCAGTTCGTGGTGCAGCTGGCATTGGAGATGATGCGGTGCGACGGCTTCAGCTGCTCGTCGTTGACGCCCAGCACGACCATGAAGTCGATGTCATCCTTTGCCGGCACGGTCAGCACGACGCGTCCGGCACCGGCATCGATATGCTGCTGCAGCTTTTCCCGGGTACGGAAGGCCCCCGTAGCCTCGATCACCGCGTCGACGCCGAGATCGCCCCAGGGCAACTCCGCGGGGTCGCGCTCGCTCAGCATGCGGACGCGACTCTTCCCGGTGACGATGTGGCCGTCCTCCAGCGCGAGCGGGCCATCGAAACGGCCCATGACCGTATCGTAGTTCAGGAGATAGCGCAGGGCCTCGTGGTCAAACAGGTCGTTGATGGCAACGACATCGATGCCCTCGACGCCCTCGAGAATGCGGAAAACCGAGCGCCCGATGCGTCCGAAGCCGTTGATGGCAACCCTCAGGTTCTTCATCACGCCACCTCCCCGGCAGTCGCGCCCTGGTCGAGATCCCTGTACAGCCGCGCGACGTCGAGCAGCCGCGCCGCGTGGCCGCGGGTCTCGTACCAGGACAGGGTCTTGACGAAGTGCTCTCCCGCCTTCAGCGTGCCCTGCACATCAAACAGCAGTGACAGGCTGCTGCCGAGCACATCTGAAGAGACAATCGGGTCGTCGATGACGCCCATGATGTCGGGTATCTCCCGCACCGCCTCTTGCATGGCCTGGTTGACCGCTTCGGCCGTCACCGCGGCATCCTCGAACACGAGGTTCACATCCAGCAGACACCCTTCCTGCACCGGCACATTCAGGGTTGAGGTGGTGATCTTGCCGGCAAACAGGGGCAGTACCTGCCCGAGCCAGTGACCGGCCTCGTGCCCGTTGGGAATGATATTGCGCGCTGCCGAGCGGCTGCGCCGGTAGTCGCTGCCGGCATAGTCCTGCAGCGCCTGGTCCGAGGTGTAAGCATGCACCGTGGTGGCACTGCCGCATTCGATGACGAAGCGACGGGACAGAAAGTGCAGCAGCAGGCACAGCGCAGACGTGGTCGCAGAGCCTGCCGATAGCATGCGATCGTTGACGCTGATGCTGTCTGCGTTGACACCGGGGATGACAATACGGTCGATGTCATCGAGCGGCAGGGTGCGAAGCAGTACCCTGGGCGCGCCGTTGTCGAGGTGAGCGCGCATGTCCTGCGCACTGCGATAACGTCCCGTGGCATCGATGACGAGATCGACCTCGAAAAGATCCCAGGGCATCTCGGCGGGCTGGTCCGTAATCATGAGCCGCGAACGGCCGCCGGGGCCGGTGATGTAGTTGCCCTCGAGGGCATAGTCACCGGGCCTTGCGACCTCGGACTGCAGCAGGTAATGCAGGATCTGCGGCTTGCCGATGTCGGCAATTGCCACAACCTCCATATCGTCGCGCAGAGACGCCAGATCATAGAGCTGGCGACCCGTCTGCCCGAAGCCCATCAGGCCCAGGCGCACTGGCCGGTCTGTTGCCATGGCATGTTTCTCCGTGGGTGAAAACGCGATTGCGCCCACAGTTTTGCACTCATCGCCGGGCAGCGCAAACCTGTCGCTACTTTGTCCATGTTCCCACGAATCCGGGCGCGCAGGCGAGGCGTATTCTAGTCAAAAGCAGGAGACTGAAAATGAATACAGCCCACGCCATATCCCGACCAGACCTCCCCCTCGATACCGGACTCAGCGCCGAGGCGGCGATGGTCAGACAGGCCCTGATCGAGCGGGGGCTGGAAACGCCACTGGTCGCCAACGGGCTGGATCGCGACCAGAAGTACGCGCGCATCCGCGATGCCTTCACCGACATCACACAGACCCTGGGCCTTGACCTGCGGGATGACAGTCTTTGCGAAACACCGCATCGAATAGCCAAGATGTACGTCGATGAAATCTTCTCGGGCCTTGACTATGCCCAGTTTCCCAGCATCGCCGTCATAGAGAACAAGATGCAGGTCGAGGAAATGGTCTGCATCGACCGGATCGACCTGGTCAGCACCTGCGAGCATCACTTCGTGACCATAGATGGCAGCGCGCGGGTCGCCTACATCCCGCGCAACCGCATCATCGGGCTGTCCAAGATCAATCGCATTGTACGCTTCTTTGCCCGGCGCCCCCAGGTTCAGGAGCGCCTGACACAGCAGATCCTCGTGGCACTCCAGACCTTACTGGACACGGACGACGTGGCCGTGACCGTGAACGCGGTACACTACTGCGTCAAATCGCGCGGCGTGATGGACAGCAATTCGACCACCCGGACAACGGCTCTAGGAGGGGCATTCAAGGCCGATCCCAGTACCCGGGGGGAATTCCTCGGCTGAGCGGCGGCACTCGATCTCCGCCTCCGCGCCCGCCAACTGGGTCCTCGCGGAATCCGCGGCATACGCGACGTATTTCATTCGTGCCAGTGGATGAGCAGTGTGCCCTGCTCCGCAGACCGCCTGGCCAGTTCCTCGGCTATCTCGCCGAACAGCGCTTCCACCCGGTCCCGCCGGATTTTCAGCGTCGGGGTCAGCACCTCGTTGGCGATATCCCAGGGTTCGGCTGAGAGAATGATGCCGCCGAGCCGCGCATGCTTCTCGACATCCCGGTTGATCTGCTCGAGCGTGTCGAGAAAGGCGGCCTCCAGCTCATCCCGGGACCGCTCCCGGGCCTCTGGCGTGAGCACGGCGACCATGATGGTCTTGGAAAAGCCCCTGCCCAGCAGGCACTGCTGTTCCGCGTAAGGATTCTTGGCAAACTCGCCCTCGATGGGAGGGGGTGCGACATACTTGCCCTGGATAGTCTTGAAATAGTCTTTCACGCGACCCGTGATATAGAGGAAACCGTCTTCGTCGATGCGCGCCTTGTCGCCGGTGTGGATCCAGCCTTCGCGGATGAGCTCCGCGGTCTTTTCCGGCATGCGGTAGTAACCCGGCGTGCAGCCCTCGGCCCTGACGGCGAGTTCCCCCTCTTCTGTGATGCGGCACTCCACCTCACCCAGCGGCTTGCCTATCGAACCTATACGCCGCTGCTCGGGACTGCTGACAATGAGCCCCATGGCCTCTGTCTGCCCGAAACCCTCCATCAGAGCGAGGCCGAACATTTCCCACCAGTGAATCAGGGCGGGCGGTGTCGGGGCGGCTGCCACCAGACAGAACTCGACCTCGTTCAGCCCCATGGTTTCCAGAACCAGCCTGCCGACACCCTCGCGGTCTGCGGCCAGCGCACTGTCGAGCGCTGCCTGCCCACCGAACTTGCCAATAATGGCCTGCTGGAACTGCTCCCAGATGCGTGGTGGCCCGAAAAACATGTGCGGTCGCGTGCGCTGCAGGTCCCGTAGTATGGTTTCGGGCACTTCATTGAAAGAGACCTCGCCACAGACAACCAGCGAGGAGAATTCGACGATCTGCCGCTCGGCGATGTGCGACAGCGGGAGGTAGGAAAAATACCGCGGGTTGTCCCGCACGCCAAAGGCCTCGATGAACCGGCGGATGGGCACGAGGTTACTGTCGTGGGTCTGTATCACGCCCTTGGGCAGTCCGGTAGTCCCGGAGGTGAACACCAGAGCCATCATGTCATCGGCTTTGCAGGTAAAGGCCGGCGAGCGTCCCCGCCATTCGTCGAGCAGGTCCTCCCAGCGCAGGTGAGGCCGATCCAGAACCACGCCGGGCAGCGCGACCAGCGTAACATCGTCGCGCAGAACGGATTTCACTGCCTCCCAGTTGTGGGTCTCCCCCACAAAGAGGACGCGGGTTTCGGTGAAATCGAGAATATATTCAGCGGTGGAGGCAGGCAGCGTAGTGAACAGGCTGACCGAGACATTGCCCGAGGCAATAATCGCCAGGTCTGCCATGAACCAGTGTGGGCGGTTGCGCGAGAGGATGCCCATGCGCTCGCCGTGCCCGAAACGGTCCTCGAGCATGGCCGCCATCGCCTGCACCTGGGCGTTGGCATCTGCCCAGGTATAGTCGTCGCTGCCCTCCTCGCGGAGGTCGCGCAGCCACAGTCTGTCCGGACAGGTGTGCGCCCAGTGCGCCAGGAGTGAGGGAAGGGTGTCGTGCGACATGCGTTGTGCCTCCTTTGTTATCGTTGCAGGTAAACCGTGGCCTACTGCATCTCTAGCGCCCGCTGGCCGATCCCGAACGGCGTGCCGCGCTGTTCGAGCCCGTTGCTGCCCATGCCGGGCCGGTTGTCGTTGTTGATCGCGGTGGGCAGGGGCATCAATGCTGCGCCACCCCAGATGTGCTGGGGCAGCGGCAGCAGCAGATCGGCGACGTCGACCAGTGGCGCCACACCGAGAAATGGCTGCACGGCAGATCCCCCGCCGATGTCATTGTCCCAGACCGCACGCGATACCGAGGTCGCCTCGCGGTCGGCATTGAAACTGACCAGCAGGAAATCGCCGCGGACACGCGCGTCGCCCCAGTCAAAGGTCAGCGCGTCGACACCCAGGACACCGAGACTGGCGCCGACCGTGGTCTCCGAAACACGCCAGTGCTCCCAGCCCATGGTCCAGCCTGATGCCGTGCGCGTCAGCCGCTGCGGCGGCCCGAGCTGGGCCATGACCGCATGCAGCGACGCACCGGCCACCGGCTCGGCGGCGGCACCGGGCAGCGGCATGCCGAGTTGGTAGAAACGCTGGGTGCAGCCGCAGAGCAACAGAGCGGCGACAAGGATGATCG
>JAWLGG010000133.1:0-7202 GCA_041685155.1 Chromatocurvus sp. | reverse complement strand
CAATGCCCGGATAGCATGGATAAAAGAGAACTACCCGACGCGCCGCACAGTGCCCAGCTGCAGCTGCCGGGAGGCAGCGCCTACCGCGGGAAACTGGCGGTCAGGGGAATCCACGCCCTCCTGTTCTACAGCGATGAATCGTTGCAGGAAGACTGGCGAGGCATAGAGAGCGCCAGCCTAACAGTGCACCAGCCTGGCGGGACCGATGCCCGCCTTACCGTTGTATTCAATGGCAGTCTGGGAAGCGGCCTAGACCTCACCGTGACCGGCGGCCTCACCGATGACACGGCGCGCAGCCTGGGCATGACTCTGGGCGGCCACCGCCTGACCCCCCGGGCCGCTGCAGATTACCTGGCAAGATTCAATGCAGACGGCGTCGCGCTACTCGGCGACAGCCTGCGCGCCTTCACACTGGGCCTGGGCGATCACCTGTTCGATCTGTCCACCTCGCCGCAGCACGGCATCTCCGGACGACACGAGCACTACGATGCCCTGAACAGCCTGAAGCGCAACAACAAGGCGTTCATCACCGGCATTCTCGACCAGCTCGCGGAGGAAATGGGTCATCCCGAAAAGCCTAGGCACAAGCGTGGCGAGGACTCCCTGGAGGACACGGACGCCAGTGAGCTTGACCTGGTCGAACTGAATGAAATGGAGGAAAAGCTGGCGCTGGACCGCATCACCACCGACGCCGTCAGCCTGTACCGGGTAGACCTCGAAAGCCTGACGCTGCGCGTGGGTGACCTGCTCGCCCTCGGCGCGGCCAGTATCAAGACCCCATTCCACCCCGCCTACCTGTGCCGCAGTTTCCGCGATGGACTGCACACGCTTGACTTCAGCCCGACAGCAATCCAGGACAGCCTCAAATTTTTCCACCGCGAGTGGATCCGCAAGCTTCGCGGGTTCTACGCCCGCATCAACAATGGCCTAGCGAGCGATGGCCTGCGCCCCGGGCTGGAGGATGAGCTGCACCACACTGGCTCGATAATGGACGCCAACAACCCGCGGGCGGTGCGCAACCGCAGAACGGAGTCGATCGACGGGACTGACAGCGCGGCAGAGAGCGCTGCCACCGACCCCGGCGAGGCGGCCGGCAGCGCAGGCGATAGCCACGGCGTCCGCCAGGGCAGACGCGCGACCGATGCGGTAGCCGGCGGCGCCTCGTCGAAGGGAGCGGTACAGCCGCGCATCAAGCACGATGCGATGTACGATGCGGTGGTGCATGCCCTGTCGGCGCGCAACGCCGAGGACAGCACCTCCGCCGACGCGGACAGTAGCAGCGCTGCAGACACACCTCGCACCCCCCGCGCGGAGCCGGCCACGGTCATCCAGGCACTCCTTCAGCTGCAGCAGCATCCGGACTGGCTTGACAGCGCAGGCAGTTCGCAATCGCTGCGCGAGCTTCTGGAACTGCACAACGCCCAGCTCCCGGCACTGGCCGGCAGCAAGCTTCAGGTGGAAAGCGCCAATCGCCTCGACTTCATCGACAACGTCTTCAGCACGATTCGCGGCAGTGTCGACGTCGCCGAGGACGTCAAGCCGACCCTGGACCAGCTGCGCATCCCACTGGCCCGCCTGTCACTGCAGGAGCCGAAGTTCTTCGCCGATCCCGAGCACCCCGCACACCAGATGCTCGACAAGCTGTCGCAGCTGGCGACAGCGGAGAACTTCCCGAATCGCGTGCTTGAGAAAAAGGTGCGTGCGATTGTCGACGACATCGCCGCGAGCTACGACGGCGACTCCGCCGTGTTCGAAACCGCGCTCGGCAACCTTAACCGGCTGGTGGCGCAACAGGAAACCGCACTGCGCAAGAATATCGAGCGCGTGGTCAGCACCATGCAGGGCCAGGAACGCCTGCAGCAGGCCCAGCAGTCGGTGGAGCAGCTCCTCGGCACCTTCATCAAGCCACCCTCGGCGCCGCGGGTGCTGCTCGATCTCATGGATGCCGGGTGGCGCGACCTGCTGGTACAGATTGCGGTGCGCGAGGGAATTGAATCCGAGGCCTGGCAGGACCAGGTCGCCGCGCTGCAGAAAATTCTCTCGGTTCTGAACAGCATAGAGCGCGGGGACCAGTCGCCGGAGTTGATGCGGGAACTCGCGCCTGCGGTCCGCAACCTGCAGGACGAGATCCGCGCAGCGCAGCCCGATAACGTGAGTCACGAGCAGACGCTCCGGGAACTGTCGCAGATTCTTCGCGGCGAAGTGCCGCTGGAGACCTATGCGGTAACGGATGCCGCCGCCGGGGAAACCGGCGTCTCGCGCACCCGACTGGAGCAGCTGCCGCGTCTTAATCGCTGGGTCAAGCGCGTGGAGCAGCTTCGGACCGGCACGGTCATGAGCTATCGCGACAGGGAAGGATTCCGCCGGCGCATGCGCCTGGTCTGGGTCAGCGACGATCGTGAGCGCTACGCTTTTGTCAACGAACTCGGGCAGAAAGTCGCGGAGATGTCGCGCATCCAGCTCGCACGCAAGCTGAGCCAGGGGCTCAAGCCACCGAGTTCGGTGGATCGCATGTCGGTGCTCAACCAGAGCGTTTACGGCACCCTGGCCGGCGCCCAGGAGCGACTCAGCTTCAAGCGCACGCGGGATCGCGTAACCCGTCTGATCAACGGCGAATCACTCACGCGCCAGGTGGAACGTTCCGTGCGCCACGCCCAGCGACGCGACGCAGCGCACGCCTTCCTGCACCTCGACATCGACAGCTTCCACCTGGTGAACGACGTGTACGACGAGGTGGACGGCGACCAGGTGCTCGCGGAATTCGCCCGCCTGCTGAGCCAGCTGAATGAAAAGCGCTCCCTGGCTGCGCGGCTCGAGGGGGACACCTTCGGCATCCTGCTGGCCTACCGCAGCATGGAAGAAGCCATGACGTTTGCCGATCGCGTGCGCGGCGACATCGGGGACAGCAGCATTACCGTGTCGGGAGAGGAAGTTTCGTTCACCACATCCATCGGTGTTGCGCCCATCCTGCAGTCAACGGTCGATGCGGACGAGGTCCTGCGCCAGGCGCGCGACGCCGCGCTCGTGGCCAAGGAGCGCGGCGGCAACTGCTGCATCTCCTACGACGTGGACGAGCAACAGCTTGTCGCCTACCAGCGCGACAAGACACAATCCCAGCGCCAGCTCGAAGACGCCATCGCCACCGACAGCCTGGTGCTGCGCGCGCAGCCTATCGTACAGAGCGCTATAGATGGCAGCAAACCGGCCTCGCATCACTACGAAATCCTGCTTTCCATCCGCCAGGATGACGGCAGCCTGCTGTCGCCCGTCGAATTCATTCGCTCCGCAGAGCGTTTTGGCTACATCAACCTCGTGGACCGCTGGGTGGTGCGCAAGGTGTGCGAATGGATTTCGAGCCTCATGGACATGCAGAAGGTGGTGCCCCAGCTGTCCATCAACCTGTCCGGCAGCAGCCTGACCAATGACACCTTCACGGACTACGTGCTGGAGCAGATTTCGGAGTTCGGCGTCGGCACGAGCAAGATCTGCTTCGAGATCACCGAGACCGGGGCCATCGAGAATCTGACCAAGGCAGTCGACTTCGTGCGCACCCTGCGCAACATAGGCTGCAAGTTCTCGCTGGACGATTTCGGCACGGGCCTGGCGAGCTACAGCTACCTGCGCGAGCTTCCGGTGGACTACGTCAAGATCGACGGCACCTTCATCACCGACATCCTGTCCAACAAAACAGATTACGCCATGGCGCGCTCGATCAACGACCTTGCCCATTTCCTGGGCCAGGAAACCATCGCGGAGTGCGTGGAGACCCTTGACATCATCGAGCCGCTGCGCGAGCTCGGCATCGACTACCTGCAGGGCTGGGGCGTTGGCATGCCCCGGGAGCTACCGGAAGTCACCCGGGAACTCGAGGCGCTTGAAACCTGAGGCAGTCCCCGCCACCTTGACGTGGATCAACGCGCAAAAGCCCCACCGCTGCTAGCCTCTATACAACCTAGACATCAGCAGCCGGTGGCACATCATGCAACAGACTCCGTCCACAGCGGCCCCGCAGCCGCTCCGTCAGAACCACGGCCAGTCCGGCATCGCCCTGGCGCGCAAGTACGCCAGTCGCGGCCCGCGTTACACGTCCTACCCCACGGCACCCCATTTCAGCGACAGTTTTCCGCGCCAGCGCTACCTCGACTGGCAGACGAGCACCGATGCCGGCACCCGGCCGCTGTCGCTCTATATCCACGTGCCGTTCTGCAACGACATCTGCTACTACTGCGCCTGCAACAAGGTAGTCACGCGTCGGCGAGGCGTCGCCAGCGATTATCTCGACCGCCTGGAGCGCGAGATCGCAATGCAGTCGGCGCTGGTCGGCGAGCGTCGCGTGGTCACGCAGATGCACTGGGGCGGGGGCACACCCACCTATCTGGACAGCGGCGAGATGACCCGTCTGATGCACGCGCTGTCGCGACATTTCACGCTGCAAAGCAGTGAGGAGCGGGAATACGCCATCGAAATAGACCCACGCACCGTCGATGTGTCGACCATCGCCCTGCTGAAGGGCCTCGGATTCAACCGCCTGAGTCTTGGCATCCAGGATTTCGACCCCCGCGTGCAGCGGGCCATCAATCGCATACAGACGCCCGCCAGCGTCGCCACGCTGGTAGACGCCATACGCGCTCACGGCTTCCGCTCCCTCAGCTTCGACCTGATCTACGGCCTGCCCTTCCAGGATGCCGGCAGCATGGCCCGCTCCCTCGCCGAAGTTCTTTGTCTGCGGCCCGACCGCATTGCCAGCTACAACTACGCACACCTCCCGGAGCGCTTTACGCCGCAGCGCGCCATCGACCGTCTGACGCTGCCGTCGCCCGAGGAAAAACTGCAGATGGCAGAGCTCATCGCGAAAACCCTGGAGAACGCAGGCTACCAGCATATCGGCATGGATCACTTTGTGCTACCCCACGATGAACTCGCCCAGGCACAGTGCCACGGCCGCCTGCAGCGCAACTTCCAGGGCTATTCGCTGCGCCTCGCGGAGGACACCCTGGGCCTCGGCGTTTCCGCCATCAGCCAGATCGGGAATTTCTACCTGCAGAACACCCCGCAGCTCGACAGCTACTACGGCCGGGTGGACAGCGGCGAGCTGCCCCTGCAGCGCGGCTACGAGATGAATGCGGAAGACCGGCTCCGGCGCCATGTCATCATGTCGCTGATCTGCGACCTCTACCTGAGCAAGACAGACACCGAAACCCGCTTCGGGATTGACTTTGACCGCCACTTTGCCGACGCACTGGACGCCCTGGCGCCCCTGGCAGCCGACGGCCTGGTGGCGGTGGACGACGCGGGCATCCGGGTGGAGGCCGCCGGCCGGCCCTTCCTGCGCAACATCTGCATGCCCTTCGACGGCTACCTGACGTCGGATGCGACCTCCGGCGGGCGATTTTCCGCGACCGTCTGACCCCTGGGGAGGGGCGCGCAACCTTGACTCGGGAGCGGTAGCGCTATAGCGTTTACCGCACAGAACCCGAGTGCAGACCATGACATCGCAAGCATTCCTCAAGCGTTCCGGAAAACCCACCGAACAGGCACCGCTGGCCTGCAGTCACGACTACTCCGTCAACTGCAGAGACTGCCGACTGAACAGTATCTGCCTGCCTTTCTCGCTGGAAAACTCAGACATAGACGAGCTGGACCGCATCATCCAGCGCGGTCGCCCGCTGCAGAAAGGCGCGCATCTGTACCGACAGGGAGATGAGTTCGGGGCGGTGTACGCGGTGCGCTCGGGGGCATTGAAAGCCTATCGCATGACCGACGACGGCCGCGAACAGGTCACGGGCTTCTATTTCCCTGGGGAGATCGTCGGCATGGACGGCATCAGCCAGAGCCGCCACGCGTCCTCCGCGCGAGCTCTGGAGACCGCTGCCGTGTGCGAAATCCCGTTCTCCTCTCTCGAGAAGCTCAGTGCCAGCGTACCGCAGCTGCAGCGGCACTTCTTCCAGCTCATGAGCCGGGAGATCACCGAGGACCAGCAGCTGATTACCCTGCTCAGCAAAAGCTCTGCCGACGCGCGTATCGCCGCTCTGCTGCTCAGCATCTCCATGCGCAATGCCCGCCGACACCTCAGTGCCACCCGGTTCCGCCTGAGTATGTCCCGCGTCGATATCGGCAACTATCTCGGGCTCACCGTGGAAACAGTCAGCCGGGTCTTCACACGCCTGCAGAAAACGAAAGTCCTGGAGGTCAGCAACCGGGAGATCACAATCCTTGACGAGGCTGCACTGCGACAGCTGACCAGCGGAGATTAGCTCGTCGGCGCCGCCGTCCGGGGACCATCCGGGCAACCTGGCCTCGCGACAGGATCGCCCGGCGTCTGCGCGGCAACTCCGCCGAATTGACCTGTATCAACAAACAGCGGCACATTGCCGCTACAATACCCAACCTGAAAACCACGGGGATTCCCGAGACATGATCCAGCACACCATCGGCCTTCTGCTCAGACCCAGTAGACAGTGGCACACTGTCGCCCGGTTGCCCGAGAAATCGCGCAATGTCCTTGTTCTCTACCCCTGCATTTTCGCCATACTGCCCGCCATCGCCTGGTATTACGGCACCGCCCATGTCGGCTGGACGACCGGAATCCAGGGCAATGTCGTGCGCCTGACCACTGACAGTGCCTTCCAGATAAGCATCCTGTTCTACCTTGTGATGGTGGGCAGCGTCGCCATGATCGGCTATTTCATCCACTGGATGTCGCAGACCTATGGCGCAGAATCCACCGTGGCCAAGGGAATCGTGATCGCCGGCCTCACGGCAACACCCCTGTTCATTACCGGACTCGTGGGTTTCTATCCCACGCTCTGGCTAGACCTGCTCATCGGCGTGGTCGCCATCAGCTGGTCCGTCTACCTGATGTACCTCGGCATTCCCATCATGATGAAGATCCCCGAGGAGCGCGGCTTTCTCTTTTCGAGTGCCGTTCTGGCAATCGCCCTCGTGGTCATGGTCTGCATCATCGTGATCTCGGTCATGGCCTGGGAGTACGGTGCCGCGCCGGCCTTTACCGATGGCTGAAGCCACCAGCTTGCGGCACAAAGCACTACAATTGACTTTTCAACCGCTCGAATTCACTGGAACGGAACAACATCATGACTGAGCTCAACTCGGAACTGGAGCACCCTGTCTACAACTACAAGGTAGTGCGGCAGTTCGCGATCATGACGGTGGTCTGGGGCATCGTCGGCATGCTCGTCGGC
>JAWLGG010000132.1:0-7239 GCA_041685155.1 Chromatocurvus sp. | reverse complement strand
CCCTCGCGATCTCCGCTCCACGCGCGACCAGATCCGTCGCGAGAGCCCAGGGCAAGGGCATCAGATGGTCGGTCTCGTCCGTCGCATGGCCGAACATCATGCCTTGGTCGCCTGCGCCGAGATCCCGCAAGCCGCCATCCACGGCCCCGGCGATCTCAGGACTCTGGCGATTGAAGCGGATCTCGACCTCGCAACTGTCGGGATCAATATCCGATTCCGCAGAGCGATAGCCGACCGCTTTCAGAGTATCCCGAACAAGAGCCTCTGCGGACTCGCAGACGGTCTCGTAATGATCACGATGGGCGGTTCGGAATTCCCCGGCCACGATGACCTTGTCGCGGATTGCGAAGGCCTCGCAGGCCACACGGGCGTGCGGATCCAGGGCCAGAAATGCGTCGAGGATGGCGTCGGATATCTGGTCGCAGGCCTTGTCGGGATGGCCCGCCGATACCGATTCGGACGTGAAGAGTCCGTCTGAAAAAAACATGGCTGTTCTCCGTTTTAGCCGTTTTGGCGCAACGCCGGGGACGGCAAGCTGGATCAAATCCCCCCGGCCCGTAGGTGGGCCACGCCGTTACTGCTTCATCATCTCTGCGAGTGCGTGCTCGAAAGCGATCCACCAGCGGCAGACCCCTGAGCAAAAGCGTTATTTCCGGTCCGACTCACGAGCGACGTACTGGTGAAAGAACCGGTACCAATCGGGCCACTTGGCGACCAAGCTTCCCAACCTGTTCCAGCGCACCCTCAGGCGGTGCGGGCTAGGATTTGCGTTCGCGGGCGATACCAACAAAAAACCCTCCAGGATAGGAGGGCCGACGGCGCCTGTCAGATTGCTCCACTTGGAGCCACATCTGCTTTCGCAGTCCACCTTACCCAGGTTCGGCAGGTTGGCTTGGGCGTCGGCCCAATTCTTGATGCATCACCAGGTTAAACCGATTAGCCGATCGCTGACAAGCCTTGCAGGATTCTCGTCAGATCTCACATTTGTGCGCATCCAATCAGGGGTAGAACATCGCATGGGTTCTCCTCGTCTGGGTCCTCGGACGATACGGTGACCAGTATGCGCGTGAAAAGATGGCCCGCGTGAACGGTGGCCGTTGAAAACCCTTTCAAATAGCGACTGGGCGGCAGCCACCACGCACTACGCGCATACGAGATCGACGAAAAAAGCTAGCGTGCACATTGAACCTTGCAAGCCTCTGCTCGGGGCTTAGCAGTGCGTTTTCGCACCTCAAACGTCGGTTCCTGTCGCCCCAATGCCGTACCCTGACCGCATACAATATTAGTTTCTGCTAATGTTTACGGTTTTTGGACTTTCCGCGGAGCCCCATCGCCATGGAACGCACCCCCTCGACCGTCCCGCGAGCGGACTATGACGCCGTATGTGCAGAGCGGGACCAGCTCCTTACGCTGCTGCATGCGCTGCCGGATATCTCGTTCGTGCTGGACGAGCACGGCCTCTACGTCCAGGTGATCGGCGGGGCCAACGAGGCACTGTACGTCCGAGGGCAGAGCCTTATTGGCCACACCCTGCATGACGCCCTCCCGGAGCCACTGGCGGACCAATGCCTGAAGTTGGTGCGCACCGCGATCGAGTCCGGTGACCTGCAGACGATCGAATATTGCCTTCGAGCGGCGGATGTCTCACTGCTGCCTGAAGACGCCCGGCGCGGAGAGGAAGCATTTGCGGAACAGTGGTTCGAGGGTCGAGTCTTCTCGTTACCCAGCTATGAGCATTCCGCCCGCGTCGCACTGTGGGTCGCCGTGAACATCACCCCCCGGAAACAGCTTGAGCACTACTGGCAGGAGGTGGCCCACACCGATTCCCTGACCGGGGTGTCCAACCGGCAGCGGCTGTTCGAACGGGCGCACACGGAGGTCGAGCGCGCGCATCGCCATCGGCACCCGCTGTCCCTGCTGGAGTTGGATTTCGACCATTTCAAGCGACTCAACGACCGCCATGGCCATGCTGCGGGCGACGAGGCTCTCCGCCGCATCACCCAGGCCTGTCGGGAAATCCTGCGCGACTCTGACCTGATGGCGCGCATTGGGGGCGAGGAGTTCGCGATCCTGTTGCCGGAGACGGATGCCCTCGGGGCCAGCGACCTGGCCACGCGAATCCTCAACACAGTGCGGGAGGTGCGACTGCCCGATTTCGCGCCCGACGTCCGCCCAACCGTCTCGATCGGCTGCGCGACCCTGCGTGACGACGATTCCTTCGATCAACTGATGCGACGGGCGGACGAGGCTCTGTACAAGGCCAAGGCTAATGGCCGCGATCAGGCTTGTCCGCACCCGTAATCGGGAACCACGAAGTGCTCTACTACCCGGCGGTCGAAATCTTACATCCAACGCCCCTCGCAGTTAGCGGTTCCAACCGCTCAGAATCCCTATGAGCACGAATTTCGCGGTGGATAGACGGTCGCTCGCACAGGGGAGCACCCTCATCCGCAATGAGGGCCCTGCGTAGTTGAAGGAATTATTGCAGGAGGCCCCATTCAGTCGATGTGCCGCGGGGGTGCGGCCGTCCGGGGACCGGATGGAGATGGGCCCGCCACGCGCTTCGTCGATGTATCCGGTGACACGCCCGTCCGCGTCGAGGATCATGGGCTTGCCGACGTGGCGTCACCCCGTGCGGCCACAGTGGCGCAGCCAACAAGCGTGATCGCTGTGAGGGCAGCCAGCCCCACTCGGATGGTGCTCAGGGAAGTACTCTCGAATCGAGGTCCACGTATCGCCACCCTCTCACGCCGAGGCGTCAATTCCTGTCGCCTCCCCGGGTCAGAATGGAAATCGACGAAGCACCCAAAGGGCTGAAAAGCCCCGAATCTCGGAGGAATCGAGATGTCCGCAATCAAGTACCCCGTTCGTATTGAGCGCGACACCACCGGGCGCTACCTGTGCACCTGCCGCGACGTGCCGGAGGCCCTCACCGACGGCGCCGACCGCGGTGAGGCCAAAGCCGAGATGGCCGATGCGCTGCTGGTCGCGCTGGAGGGCTATCGACTCGATGGCCGCCCGTTGCCCTCAGCTTCTCGCCCGGAACCGGGAGAGACCATCATCAAGGTGGAGTCGCGCTAATCCCGGATCGCCTGGATGACGTCTCCCTCCACCCATACGAACAGAACTCCTGGTCCCTGCCGGTACTCCCAGCGCTCCTGCACTCCGTCAGGCGTTGTAAGGCGGCGCACGCGGCGCGGCTCACCGCACAGCTCGGTCAGGTCGGAAACGGCGTCGCCGGGCGAGAACACTCGCGAGGGTCGGAAGCAGGCTGATGCGCGCCTCTGCTCCGCGCGCCGTTGTTCCCGCTCGTGCTGGTCCGAAAACCGCTGGCGATCAGCGCCCTCCATACAGGGCGCATCGGCGTACTCAACACCCTCAGGCGTTTCACACTTGAAGTAGCCGCCCGCAAGGGACGGTGCGCCTGCGAGCAGCAGCGCACATCCAGACAGGACGAGCCAGGCCCGTTTCACTTAAGCTCCGCCGGCAGGGCATCCCCGGCGACCCCATTGGCGTACTGCCCCACCGACACGGTTTGCAGGTAGCGTTCCTGCGCACTCGACTCGATGGCACCGGGCCGGACCCGACGGACGGCGGCCACTGCCGCATCCGGCCCGACACCCCGGTCGATCAGCAGGCGCGCTGCCACGGTGCCCGCGCGTCCCAGGCCGCCCTTGCAGTGCACCACCAGCCGTCCGCCCGCGTAGAGGGCTCGGTGCATCTCCGGCGCCACCGCCTGCCAGCGGTCATCCCACCGAGGACCAGGTGCAGCCATGTCCGGAATGGGCAGGTGGTACCAGGTCATGCCGGTCTCGCTGACCGCTTCGCCGAGCCCGGGCACGCCCAGCTCGTGCAGCTCATCAAGGGTTGTGAGCGTGACGACACCGGCTGCACCCCACGCCCGGATCCGCTCCAGATCGGCCTGCAGGTCGCGGGCCCAGGCACCCGTCATCGCATGGATCTGCTGCTTGCCCGGGCAGAAGGTGATGCCGATGGTGCCGCCCTCCGGCAGCGTGAGGTCAGCGATCTCGAGTGGGTGACTCGCACTTGTCCGAACCGTGCTCATTCAGGGGGTCTCCTGTGGTTCCATGACGCGGACACCGGATGGAGCCGCATGCGAAAGCTGCAGCAGCGCATCGCCGAGCCCGGCGATGCGGTCATGCTGGCTGATCCGAGTACGCCAGGCTTCAGGGATGCCCGACTCTCCATAAAAGGCTCCGCCGAGCTGCCCGAAGATCGCAGCGGTGGTATCGGCATCCTCACCGAGGTTGGCCGCCAGTAGCGCCCCATCCCGAAAATTGTCGCTGCGGTCGAAGGCCCACAACGCCGCCTCCAGGCTTTCGGCCACATACCCCGTACCACGGATCCGTGGCGGATCGTTGTGCCGAAACGAACCCTGCGCAATCGCCTCGATCCGCGGTGCCAGTGTGCCCCCTGCCTCGAACCCCGGCAGCTCGCGCCAGGGGCATTCGAGCAGCTCGTTTCGTCCCACCCCGGCAAGGGCCGCCAGGATGTACCCCGTCCACAGGCGGCAGGCGTCGAGGCATTCGTGGGCGGCGTGCGTCGTCCTCGAGCTGGCCTGCGCCGCAGCATGGGCCTGCACCGGCGTTTCCCGATAGGCCAGAGGGATCGGAACCAGCCGCATGAGCGAACCGTTCCCCGCACTGCGGGGGTCGTCCGAGCCGCTCATCGGATCCCCCCAGCGCGCATAGCGGGCCAGCGCCGAGCGCACCGTGTTCCCGATATCAAAGCATTCGCCGGTACTGCTCGCGTACCCCTCGCGCCACCAGCGCACATAGCGGTCCATCTGGTCGCACGCATCGAACCCGCCGCTCTCCACCAGACTTTCGGCGAGCGCGATCGCCATGGAGGTATCGTCGGTCCACTGCCCCGGTTGCAGCTCGAACGGGCCGCCACCCACCATGTCGGTGATCGGGGCAAAGCTGCCGGGTGGCCGGAACTCGAGGGTGGTGCCCAGCGCATCACCGCAGGCCAGCCCCAGCATCGCACCCCGGTAACGATCTTCGAGTGTCGGCATGCACGCCTCCCACCAGATGCCATGATCCAATACCGACTGTACCCACTCTGAATGCGGCCGTGGATCGAAAGTCGACACACCCATGGATACCACACTCGGGCGTCAGAACATGTCGCCATCGGCTGCGCGCGGCCGTGTCCGTATCGTAGTCTCGACACTCAACGCCACCGAAAGGGTCTGCGCATTGCGATCACGGGCCCACCGGATCGTCACGGCAACCACGCTAAGGCGCATCCACAGTGCGTGACGCCAGGCGGCCCATTTCAAACACAATCGCGATCGCCAAAGACAGGAGAACTCCATGGCCCGGGAAGACGAAGGACGAGGCGAACCGCCCAGCGAAGAGGAACTGCAAAAGCGCCGGGAGGCTCTGCAGCGACGCATGGACAGCGAGGCCGCCGCCGGGTTTGAGGTCCTGTACGAACCCCAGAACACCGAACGGAAGAAAGACGAGCACGAGTAACTCTCTTTCGTCACAGCCGGGACACGGGCCGCACCCGGCACCCGCGGCCCTCAACGACGCCTGCAATCCGACGCCGCCTCGCCACCCTTCGCATTCGCCGCGTCACGCTGCCGAACGTCGACCGCTGTCGCTACAGACATCCAGGAGCCGATCATGGAACCGGATCCCCGTACACCCGCCGATCACCTGGAACCACTGGAGGTGCTCACCCTGCACCCCGAGTTCGTGCGGATCGACGACGGCTCCCGCGTCGTCCTGCTACGCGAAAGCGAGTTCGTGCAGATGATCGCCGCGCTTCGCCAGTACGAAGCATTGCGCGCGCATCTAGGGGGAGACCCGCTTGTCGATCCTGACTGAGCGGTGGTGCCTATACCGGTGGCAGTCCGCGCTCGGCTTGGGTGATAGGCTCAGCCCATGGCATTGCTGAAGGTTGGCGAAAAGGACCGCGACGGCCGGCAGAAACGCATCGAACACACCGGGCGCTTTCTGCGGGCCAGTCGTACCGGCGGGTTGTCGCTGCGGGCGCAGACGCGGGCCGCCGGCATCAACCTGACCGGCAACACCAACCACGGCGTGCGGGTGTCTACGCGTCTGGCGAAAAACACCCAGGTCGCCTTCCAGAACGGTCGCTTCATCCTGCGCGGACGCTATGGCTCGGATGCAGCCAGGTTCAACCTGTCGAAGTCGGGTGTCACCGTCTCCACCAAGACCCCAATCGGCTCGTTCAACTGGATCCGGCCAGGGCGCTCGTCAGCCAAGATCGCGGGAGTTCAACTGCGGGGGCACAACGCAGCCGCCATCCAGGGGACCTTCGCGCTCTTCGCCAGCATTTACTGGCTCTTCGGTGGGATCCTGCGACTCTTCGCGGGGCTTATGGGCGGAATCGGGCGCCTCGCCGCCGCGGCCCAGACCCGCCGCCAGCTCGCGGAGGAGGAAGCGGCACGCCCTGAGTTTTCTTTCGAGACGGTCCGCGCACTGAGCGAGCAGGTTCTGGCCGAGCACGAGGTCGACCTCTCGACCTGGTCAGGCCGGGATCAGCTTGCGGCCATCGCCTTTGCGTTCCTGGCCCTGGGCCGCGGACGGGCTGCACTGCCGCACCCTTCTGACGAGAGGGGCTCGACTCCAGCGGCTGAGGCGGCCTTGTTCGAGGACATGCAAACCGCCAGCGAGCACTGGCGCATCTGGCTAGGGCATCTGCCGCCGGAAGACATCGAACCGGCCATGGGGATCGTGACGATCCTGGCGCAGAGCCTCGGGCAGACCGCCGATTCGGAGTGGCGCGGCGAGGTCCTGCTGGCCCTGGATGACGCCTGCCTGCGCGATGGGCCCAAGACCCTGCTGCAGGAAGCGATGATCGACCTCACCGCCGAGGCCATGGGCGTCGAGCTGGTCCTGGAGGGCGAGCGATGAGCGAGACAGATCCTGGGGCCCTGGAGGCCCTGGTCCGGGCACACCAGCATTTCATCCAGAACCCCGGGCCGAATGAAACCTGTGCCGCCTGGCGTGCTTATTGTCGCGACCATGATTGCGACTGGGTGACCACGTGGGATACGCAGCCCTACCGGGAAGCCAAGACGAATGGTCTTGCTCTATCGGGGCACGACCGGTTCGACGACATCCCGCAGGGGGAACTCGATCGGGCTCTGTTGCAGATCGTCGACACCGAAGGGCCGGTTCACCTCGTCATCCTCACCCGGCGACTGCTGGAGGCCGCAGGGTTTTCCCGGGCCGGGTCCCG
>JAWLGG010000131.1:0-7249 GCA_041685155.1 Chromatocurvus sp. | reverse complement strand
GCCGATCTCGACGAGGACACCATGCGCGCGATTGCCGGGCGCACCGGCGGGCGCTACTTCCGCGCGCGGGACCCGCAGGAGCTTATACAGATATACCGGACCATCGATCGCTTAGAGCCCGTGGAGGTGAATACCGCCACCTACCGACCGCGGCGCTCCCTGCTGCATATCCCGCTGCTGTTCGCTCTCGCCGCCACCGCACTGCTGGCGCTGCACGGGAGCGGCTTCGCCAGACGTCGCCTCGCGGCGCGGGGGAGCCCGGCATGACCGAATTCCTCGCCGGCGTACACCTGCTGCGACCCCACTGGCTGTGGCTGCTGTTGCCGTTCGCGGCGCTGCTGTGGTGGCTGGCGCGGCGCCGCGACGCCGGCGGCAGCTGGCACAGCGTCATTGCACCACAGCTGCTGCCCTACCTGATCGAGAACACCGCACCCAGGCGCCGGCGCAGCCTGCTGCCCGCCCTTGCCCTGGCGTGGCTTACCGCCGTGATCGCCATTGCCGGACCGAGCTGGCACAAGCTGCCACAGCCGGTGCTGCAGAAGCAGGACGCACTGGTACTGGTACTCGACCTCAGCTACTCCATGTGGGCGCAGGATACCCGTCCGTCGCGTATCGATCGTGCCCGGCGCAAGCTGCTGGATCTGCTGGACATGCGCCGCGAGGGACAGACCGCGCTGATCGCCTTCGCCGGCGATGCCCACGTGGTGACGCCACTGACGG
This sequence comes from Chromatocurvus sp., assembly GCA_041685155.1. Taxonomy (GTDB): domain Bacteria; phylum Pseudomonadota; class Gammaproteobacteria; order Pseudomonadales; family Halieaceae; genus Chromatocurvus. Next base: position 6,529 of record JAWLGG010000131.1, on the reverse strand, counting down.
ATGACCACCCCACCATCGCCAACCTGTTGCCGGCGCTCGACCCCGGCATGATGCCGCGGCCCGGCAGCGACCCCGTCTCCGCCGTGGCCGCCGCGCAGGAGCTTCTGGCCTCTGCGGGGGTCGTCCGCGGCCACATCATGCTGATCACCGACGGGCTCGATGACCGCGATGCGGACGCTATCCGCGGCACGCTTGCCGACAGCGCGGCCCGTCTCAGCGTTCTCGGCGTCGGCACCGCTGAAGGTGCCCCGATCCCCCTGCCCGATGGCGGTTTCCTCAAGGACGACGACGGAGCGATTGTCATGCCGAAGCTGCCCACGCGCGCGCTGCGCAGCCTGGCCGCGGATGCCGGCGGACGCTACCGCGACATGTCGGTGGACCCGTCGGACCTCGACGCGCTGCTGGCACCTCCCGCCAACGCGCTGGAGGCCGACAGCCGCGAGATCGATCGTCGCACGGATACCTGGGCCGACATGGCGCACTGGTTCGCGCTGCCGCTGCTGCTGCCGCTGTTACTGACCTTTCGTCGCGGGGCTGTCTACGCGCTGCTGCCGCTGCTGGTGCTCCTGCCCAGCGAGGAGTCGCGGGCCGATGTCTGGCACGACCTGTGGCTGACAAAGGACCAGCAGGCTTCGCGGGCGCTGGCAGAGGGGGAACCGGAAGACGCCGCTGAACGCTTCACCGACCCGCGTTGGCGCGGCACCGCCGCCTACGCCGCAGGGGATTACGCCGCCGCGGCCGAGGGATTCGAGAGGGACGACTCGGCGGACGGCTGGTACAACCGCGGCAATGCGCTGGCGCGACAGGGTGAACTCGATGCGGCAATCGCCGCGTATCGGGAGTCGCTGCAGCGCGATCCCGGGCGCGAGGACGCGGCGGACAACCTCGAGCTGGTCGAGCAGCTGAAGCGACAGCAGGAGCAGCAGGAACAGCAGGAACAGCAGGAACAGGAACAGGGTCAGGACGAGAACCAGCAACAGGACCAGGGAGACCAGCAGCAGAACGGGGACAGCGAGGGCGAGGGCTCACAGAAACCGCAGGAGCAGGCGTCCGGACAGGACGGGAGCCAGGACCCGGGCGATAACTCGCCAGAGCCCGGTGAAGGCGAAGAATCCGACTCTGGCGCTGAGCAGGACAGGGCCAACAAGTCAGGCAGTGAAGAGGAAGCGTCCGCGGATCAGACCGGCGCGGCCGAGTCCCGCGAGGAGCCGGGGGCGTCTTTTGACGGCGAATCGTCGCTTGCGGAATCCCTCGAGCGTGACCAGGCGATGCAGCAGTGGCTGCGGCGCGTACCGGACGATCCGGCCGGCCTGCTGCGGGAAAAGTTCCGCTACGAGAGCCGCAAGCGGCAGCGCATGGGCGATGACAGGAGAAGCAATGAAGAGGTCTGGTAAACTGATCGTTGAAGCCTGTCTGGTACTGCTGTGCCTGCTGCCGACGCTGGCGCTGGCGGCGCTCACCGCCGAGATCGACCGCACCGAGGTCAGGCTCGGCGACAGTCTGCAGTTGACGCTGTCATCGGACGGGGTGACCGACCCCGCGAGCGCAGACCTGTCTCCCCTGGAGCGGGACTTCGAGATCCTGCAGCAGTCCAGCCGCAGCAGCACGCAGATCATCAACGGCAGGACCACCAGGGAAAAGGCCCTGGTCGTGGAGCTCGTGCCGCGCCGTACGGGAACCCTGGAGATTCCGACCCTGTTCGCCGGCGGCGAGCGCACGCAGGCGATCTCGCTGGAGGTCAGGGAGGCGGCTGCCGACCCCGCACAGGACCAGCAGGTCACGTTTACCGCCAGCGTGGACAGTGACGCCGTTTACGTGCAGCAGCAGATCATACTGACCCTGACGTTGCAGCAGGGCATTGCCCTGGATGATCGCAGCGTTACCGAACTCGACCTCGACAACGCCTACGTCAAGCCTCTCGGGCAGAACTCCTATCAGCGCAGCAGCGGCGGACGTCGCTGGCTGGTTCACGAGATACGCTATGCGGTGTTTCCCGAGCAGAGCGGCACGCTGACCATACCCGCGCAGACCTTCGCCGGGCGCGCGCGACGGGGATCCCGCAGTCTGTTCGATCTGGACAGTGGCCCGCGCATTACCCGCAACAGCGAGGCGATCACAGTCGAGGTCAAGCCCCGCCCGCCATCATTCCCGGACACGGTGTGGCTGCCCGCGAGCGAGCTCGAGATCGAGGAGAGCTGGTCCCGGGAACCCGACCAACTGACCACCGGCGATTCCATTACCCGCACCGTGACCGTGACCGGTACCGGTCTGCAGGGCGCCCAGCTGCCACCGCTGGAGTTCCCCGAGACGCCGGGGCTGAAGTACTACCCGGACAAACCGAGCATCGAGGAGGCGGAGGCAGACACCGGCGTCGTCGGCCTGCGCACCGACAGCGCTGCTCTCGTTCCGGTCAGGCCCGGCGTCTACCGCATTCCAGAGGTGCGCATACCCTGGTGGGACACCAGTACCGACAGACTGCGCCAGGCGGTGCTGCCGGGCAGGGAAATAACGGTACTGCCCGCGGCGGGTGACGGCGCAGGCGATTTGAAAGGACAGACAGGCGACGCCGCGACGGCCGGCGGCAACGCCGGCGATGAGGCCGTAGCGCAGGCCGCGGGCCGCGGTGCCGGCGCCTGGCCCTGGATCAGCGCGGCCCTCGGCCTTGGCTGGCTGCTGACCGCCGGGGCCCTGGGGTGGACACTGTGGCGCCATCCCCGACCGCCCGCGGGCACGACCGCTGCCAGCAGCCCCCTTGCCGGGTCCGATGAATCCGCCGCCTGGAAGCAGGTGCAGGCGGCCTGCGCCGCTGCGGCGCCGGCGCCCGCGCGGGAGGCGCTGCGGCGCTGGCTGCGTACACTGCCCAACCCGGCCTGCCAGCAGTCGCTGCAGGCGTTTGCCGCCAACCAGCCCGACACTGCCCTGTCACAGGAGCTCGCCGGCCTCGACGAAGCCCTGTACAGCGCTGCGGGGAATGCACGGGATTGGAATGGCGACAGCCTGCTGGCCGCGGCCCGGTCCGCACGGGAGCGGCAACTCGGGGCCGGCACCGGTGCCGGCGGGCAGCAGACTGCCGCGCTGCCGCCGCTTTATCCATCCCGGTAGCGCGGCCGGGCCGAGGGATCCGCGCTAACCCTGCTGGGCGAGGCTCTTGCTGACCACCTCGTACACGTCCGGCGACAGGTCCGGCAGCGCCGCCAGGCGCTGAAGCTCACCGCGCATGGCGTCACTGCCCGCGGGGTAGTTGCGCCACTTTGTCAGGGGCACCAGCAGGCGCGCGGCCATCTGCGGGTTGCGCCCGTTCAGGGTCTCGACGACGCCGCCGAGAAAGCGGTATCCGGCGCCGTCGGGACGGTGGAAACCGACGGGGTTGCCCGATGCGAACGCACCGACCACGGCACGCACCTTGTTCGGGTTGTCCAGGGTAAAGGCCTTGTGCTCCATCAGGTTGCGCACCCTGGCAAGGGAGTCGCCGACGGTGAGCATGGCCTGCAACTGCAGCCATTGATTGACCACGAGTGTCTCGTGGGACCAGTCGTCGTAGAAGGTCTCCAGCGCTGACTCACGCAGCGCGTCGCCACCGTGCTGCGCAAGCACCCGCAGCGCCGCCAGCCGGTCGCTCAGGTTGTCGGCCTCAGCCAGCTGGGACTGCGCCAGGGACAGGCCGGTGTCGCCCCGTGTGGCGAGGTAGGACAGGCAGACATTGGCCAGTGCCCGGCGCCCGATCTGCTCTCCCACCGGCGCGTAGGCCTCCTGGATACGCGAGCGCCTGCAGGTTTCGACAAAGAGCGCCTCGAGGACCTCGGCAATCACGCCGCGGGCATGTTCACGCGCCTGATGGATGCCGGCGACATCCGCGCCACCGGCGTGGCTGGCCAGCTCCGCCAGGTAGTTCTCGCCGGGCAGCGCGAGCATCGCCGCGGCGACGGCGGGTTCGAGCTGCTCGTCGCGCAGCAGGCCGGCCATCGCCTCCACCAGAAGCGGATCCAGCGCCAGTGCCCTGCCCTCGCGCCGCTGTGCCTGCAGCTCGTCCAGCGCCTGCACCATAAGCTGCTGGCCCGCATCCCAGCGCGCAAACCCGTCGCCGTCGCGCATCATCAGGGCGCACAGGTCCTCGCGGGAAAAGTCGTAGTACACGCGGACCGGCGCCGAGAACCCGCGCAGCAGCGAGGGCACCGGCGGCTCCGGCACATCGGTGAAGGTGAAGGACTGCTGTGCGGCATCGACCACGAGCACCCGGTGGGTGTTGTCCGCCACGTCCGCATCCGGCGCGTCGCACTGCAGCTGCAGGCGCAGGTTCCCCGCGTCGCCCAGCAGGCCCATCGCCAGGGGAATCACCAGCGGCTGCTTGTCCGGCTGCCCGGGCGTTGCCGGGCAGGACTGCCTGACATGCAGGGTGAACGTCCTGGCCCCGGCATCGTACTCGCCCGTGATCGCAAGCTCGGGCGTACCGGCCTGGGAATACCAGCGGCGGAACTGCGTCAGGTCCACGCCGGAGCTGTCCTCCATGGCATCCACAAAGTCATCACAGGTCACCGCCTGTCCGTCGTGGCGCTCGAAGTACAGGTCGGATCCGGCGCGGAAGCGCTCGGGCCCGAGGAGGGTGTGAATCATGCGCACCACCGCCGCGCCCTTCTCGTACACGGTCAGCGTGTAGAAGTTGGAGATCTCGATAAAGGAATCCGGTCGCACGGGATGCGCCATGGGGCCGGCGTCCTCGGCAAACTGGGCCGTGCGCAGCAGCGTGGCATCCTCTATTCGCTTGAGGTCCCGTGCGCCGCGGTCCGCCGAGAACTCGGCGTCGCGAAAGACTGTAAATCCTTCTTTCAGGCTGAGCTGGAACCAGTCGCGACAGGTCACGCGGTTGCCCGACCAGTTGTGGAAATACTCATGGGCGACGATGGACTCGACGCGCTCGAAGCCGGAGTCCGTGGTGGTCGCCGGACTCGCCAGGATACAGGAGGTGTTGAAGATATTCAGGCTCTTGTTCTCCATCGCCCCCATGTTGAAATCGTCAACGGCGACAATGTTGAAAATATCAAGATCGTACTCGCGTCCGTACACCTCCTCGTCCCAGCGCATGGCGTGCTTGAGTGACTGCATCGCGTGGCCGCACTTGCCCAGGTCCTTCTCCTCGACGTAGATGCGCAGCAGCACACTGCGACCGCTGGTGGTGGTGAAGGTATCCTCGGTATGTGCCAGATGCCCGGCGACCAGTGCGAAGAGGTAGGCGGGCTTGGGAAAGGGATCTTCCCACACCACGCGGTGGCGACCGTCCACCAGCCCTGACTGCGCCGTGCGGTTGCCGTTGCTCAGGAGTACCGGATAGCGGTCGGCGTCCGCATCGATGGTGACGCTGAACACCGACATGACATCCGGCCGGTCGAGAAAATAGGTGATCTTGCGAAAGCCCTCGGCCTCGCACTGGGTGCAGAACATGGCCCGGGACTTGTACAGACCTTCCAGCGCCGTGTTGTCCTGGGGCCGTATGCGGGTGGTGGTCTGCAGCTCGAACGCCTCCGGCAGCCCGGTCAGCGTCAGCGCCGCGTCGTCCAGGGTGTAGTCCCCGGCGGCGAGGTCCGCGCCATCCAGCGCGATGGACACCAGCTCGAGATCCTCGCCGTGCAGGCGCAGGGATGTCGCGCTGGCGCCCGGTCGGCGGACCAGGCGCAGGGACGCGTGCACCAGGGTAAACTCCTCGTACAGTTCGAAGTGCAGGCGCGTTTCCGGGATCAGGTACTCCGGTGGCTGGTAGTCCCTGAGGTAGATGGCCTTTGGCTGGGCATCGCGCATGGTGTTCAGATCTCCGTGGTCGTGGTCAGTTCGAGGCGGTACCCGCCGTATTTGCGCATGTTTATCACGCCTGTGTCGAACATCAGGTACTGGCCCTTGATCCCGAGAAGCGTACCGCCGATGTCGGGTGTTTTATCCAGATTGAAGGACTTTACCTTCACCGGGTAGGTCAGCACCGGGTAGCGGATGCTCGTCTCCTGTGCATCGGCCAGCGGCTGGATGGCGTCGACGCCATGGGCCGCCTGCAGCGCGGTGATCTCCGTCGCGCAGGCGTCCATCAGTACATCCCGCGCCGCCGCCAGGTCACGCGCCTCCCCCGGGCCCTTGAGCATGGCCTGCCAGTTGGTTTTATCGGCGACGTGGCGGGCAAACAGCGTCTCCACCAGCCCCGACTGCAGCCGGTTGCTGACGCGGAACACCGGCAGCGCCTGGGTCGCGCCCTGGTCCATCCAGCGCGTGGGCACCTGGCTGCCACGGGTGATACCGACCTTGATGCCGGAGGTGTTGGCGAGATACACCACGTGATCGATCATGCAGTTCGCCTCGCCCCACTCCGGTTCGCGGCAGGTCCCCGCAAAGAAGTGACAGGTCTCCGGCTTGACGATGCAGCTGTCGCAGCGCGCCAGGCGCTTGAAGCAGGGGTAGCAGTAGCCCTGGTTGAAGCTCTTCTGCGTTTTGCGGTCACAGTGGATGCAGTGGATGTCGCCGAGAAAGGACAGCTGCAGTGGGCGTCCGATCC
>JAWLGG010000130.1:0-7268 GCA_041685155.1 Chromatocurvus sp. | reverse complement strand
ATTGCGGGCTATCTTATAGCTTAATATTGAAGTATAAGAATATAAAGTAAAGCTAAGTCTGTGAATCATATAGGAAAACGACTTGCTTGGATTGTTAGGAAAGAGAAAGCAGACGCAGCTCCTGGGGATGGATATCAGCTCCACCACGGTCAAGTTGCTGGAGCTTAGCCGATCGGGGGACAAGTATCGCGTGGAGAGCTACGCGGTGAGTTCGCTCCCGCAGGATGCCGTGGTCGAAAAAGCCATCAACGACGTCGACGGCGTGGCCAACGCGATTCGCAACGTGCTTGCGCAGTCCCGTACGAAGCTCAAGACCGTTGCCGCCGCAGTCGCGGGATCCGCGGTGATCACCAAGACGGTGGATATGCCCTCCGGGCTCAGCGATGATGAGCTGGAAACCCAGCTCACGCTCGAGGCCGACCAGTACATCCCCTACCCGCTCGAGGAAGTTGCACTGGATTTCGAGATTCAGGGCCCCTCGCGCGATCGCGACGGCATGGTCGAGGTGCTTCTAGCCGCCTGTCGCCGGGAAACGATTGACGCGCGCGTCGAGGCGATCGAGGGTGCGGGGCTGGAAGCGAAAGTAATGGACGTCGAGGCCTATGCCGTAGAGCGTGCCTACGGCCTTATCCGCCAGCATCTCGATCTCGAGGAGAGCGCGGTGGTAGCCATGGTCGATATCGGCGCCACCATGACCACGCTCAGCGTGCTCAGCAACGGGCAGACAATCTATACGCGGGAGCAGCTTTTCGGTGGCAAGCAGCTCACCGACGAGATCATGCGCCGCTACGGCCTGCCGGTAGAGGAGGCGGGCCTGGCCAAGAAACAGGGCGGTCTTCCCGACGACTATGAGGAAGAACTGCTGAACCCCTTCCGCGACGCGGTTGTACAGCAGGTGACACGCTCGCTGCAGCTGTTCTTTTCGTCCAGTCAGTACAACGATGTCGACTATATCATCATGGCCGGGGGGGTCGCCTATATGGAGGGCCTGTCCGACCTGGTGCAGGAGCGGCTCGGTACACCGACCGTGGTCGCCAACCCCTTTGCCGAAATGAGTATTTCACCGCGGGTGAATGCGGTGGCGCTCGGCAGTGACGCCCCGGCAATGATGATTGCCTGCGGCCTGGCGCTGCGGAGTTTCGACTGATGGCCCATATCAACCTCCTGCCCTGGCGCGAGGCGCGCCGCGAAGAGCTCAAGCGGCAGTTCCTGAGCATTCTCGGGCTGGTCGCCGTGGCGGGCATCATGCTGGTCGTGCTCGCCGATCGCGTGGTCAACGGACAGATTGATGACCAGAAAGCGCGCAACGACTACCTGTCGCAGAACATCAGGGAACTCGACGCCAAGGTCGCCGAGATCAGGGACCTGCAGCGCAAGCGCAACCAGCTCATCGACCGCATGCGCGTGATCCAGGAACTGCAGGGCAACCGCCCGGTGATCGTGCGGGTGCTCGATCAGCTGGTTCGGACCATCCCCGACGGCGTCTTCTACACCCAGGTGCAGGCGCGGGACAAGACCCTGGCCATCAAGGGTGTCGCCGAATCCAATAACCGGGTGTCCAGCCTCATGCGCCGGCTGGACGCCTCAGACTGGCTGCAGGCACCGAACCTCGATTCCGTGCGCGCCGCGACCATGTATGGCGACCAGGCGGCCACCTTCGACCTCAAGGTCATGGTGAGCCTGCCGCAGGAAACCGGGGAAGGCGAGGGCTAGGGCATGGCACTGGAAGATTCGCTGCGCGCGCTGCGGGAGTTCGATCTCAACGACCTGAGCGTCGATAATCTCGGCACCATGCCCATGGTGCTCAAGGTGATTATCGGGGTGCTGCTGTTTGCCGCCGTCCTGGCCGGTGGCTATTACTTCCACGTCGAGGAACTCCGCCTGCAGCTGGACCGGGAGATAGCGAAGGAAGCCACCCTGAAGCAGGAGTATGAAAAAAAGGCTTTCCAGGTCGCCAACCTCGACGCCTACCGGCGGCAGATGGTGGAAATGGAGGAGTCCTTCGGCGCCCTAATCAGCCAGCTGCCCAGTGACACAGAGGTGCCGGGTCTGCTCGAGGACATCACCAACAAGGGGGTGCTCAACGGCCTGAACATCGCCTCCATCAACCTGCAGCCGGAAGTCAGCCGGGAATTCTACGTGGAGCTGCCGATCGCGATCGAGGCGGCGGGTTCCTACCATGACCTGGGTGCCTTTATCAGCGGGATGGCCGGCCTGCCACGGATTGTCACGCTGCACGATTTCACCATCAGCGGCGGCGGTGACAACGCCAGCGCCCTTAAGCTGTCGATCACGGCCAAGACCTACCGCTACAAGGATGGGGACAGTTGAGCATGGTCCGCGCGGCAAGGATAGTGGCGATGACCGGGCTGATCCTCGGGCTGTCCGCCTGTGGCAGCAGCGATTTCTCTGATCTCGACACCTTCATGGCAGAGAAGAACGCGCGCCCGGGTGGCGTGATTGCGCCGATACCGACCTTCAAGGCCTACGAGGCCTTTGCCTACAGCGCCACGCGCATGCGCAGTCCCTTCGATCGGCCTATCGAGGTGCGGGAGATCACACAGCTGCAGTCGGTGAGCACCATCAAGCCGGATGAAAACCGGGCCAAGGAGTTCCTTGAACAGTATACTTTTGACTCACTGGCCATGGTCGGCACCCTGGCACGGGATGGTCGCGAGTGGGCGCTGGTGCGGGATCCGGACGGGGGGATCCACCGCGTGACCGAGGGCAATTACCTCGGCCGCAACCACGGCAGGATAGTCGAGCTCGCGGATACCTTCGTCGCCGTGGTCGAGATCGTGACTGACGGCACGGCCGATGGCTGGGTGGAGCGCCCCAGGACAATAGAACTGAGCGGCCTCTAGGCGGCATTCAGGTAGGGCGGGAACATGGGCAACATCGATAATTCACGGGGAGCAGGCAAAATGACGTCCGAAAGGCAACAACGAAGACTCGGTCGCCTGCTGCTTGGGATAGCCGCGGCATTCTGCTCGCTGGCCGCCCAGGCGGTCACCAACGTCACGGACATCGAGTTCAGCTCTCGTCCCGGTGGCAAGTTCGAGATACGCCTCGGTTTTGACCAGGCGCCGCCCGCCGACGTGAAGTCCTACACGATAGAAAAGCCCGCCCGCATTGCCATCGACTTTCCCGACACCGCCAGCAAGCTCGAGCGCAAGCGCTACAATCTCACCTACGGCAACGCCACCGGCGCCCTGGTTCTGGATGCCGGTGGTCGCACCCGCCTGGTCATCAACCTGGTCAAGCTGGTGCCCTATGATACCCGCATCGAGGGCAACAACCTGTTCCTGACGGTGGGGCAGGATTCCGACGGCGAGTACTTCAAGCCCGGCAGTGATCCGAACACGGTGCAGACCCGGGTCGAGAGCGTGCTGTCTGCGAAGTCGAGCATACGCGACCTCGAGTTCAAGCGCGGTTCCGCCGGCGAGGGGCGCCTGGTGCTCAAGCTGTCGGACCCGTCGGTGGACGTCAACGTGTTCAGTGAGAGCGGCGATGTCAAGGTCGAGTTCATCGACACCGACGTGCCCGAGCGGCTTCTGCGCAACTACGACGTTGTCGATTTTGCCACCCCGGTGCAGACCGTGCAGGTCAATTCCACCGAGCGAGGCGCCACCATGACGCTGAAGACATCCGGCGCCTTCGATTACCTGGCCTACCAGACCGACGACGAGTACGTGGTCAGCGTCAAGCCCCTGAGCGAGGCCGAGGAAGAGGAGAGGCGCAGCGAATTCGACTTCGTCGGCGAGCGCATCTCGCTGAACTTCCAGGATATCGAGGTGCGCGCGGTGCTGCAGCTCATAGCCGACTTCACCGAGCTCAATCTCGTGGCCAGCGATACCGTTTCCGGGCGCATCACCCTGCGCCTGAAGAATGTGCCCTGGGACCAGGCGCTCGAGCTGGTACTGAAGACCAAGGGCCTGGACAAGCGGCAGGTGGGCAACGTCCTGCTCGTGGCACCGGCGGCGGAGATCGCCGAGCGCGAACGCCAGGAAATCGAGGCCAACAAGCAGGTCGCCGAGCTGGCGCCTCTGCGCTCCGAGTTCATCCGTATCCGCTACGCCAAGGCGAGCGAAGTGGTCAACCTGTTCAAGGCCGGGTCCGAGGATGGCGGCACGCTGATCTCCTCCCGCGGCTCGGTCATTGTCGACCAGCGCACGAACTCCCTGATCGTCACGGAGACCTCCGACAAGCTTCAGGAAATCCGCATGCTGATCGACCAGGTGGATATCCCCATCCGGCAGGTGATGATCGAGGCGCGCATCGTGATCGCCCAGTCCGACCTGGAGAAGGAGCTGGGCATCAACTGGGGCGGCGGCTACCTCGACCCGGATGCCGACGGCAACATCATTTCCGTATCCGGCGATACCAACAACGTTGTCGGCCTGAACAACTCGGTGATCAATGGCACGCAGCCGGAACTGGGCTATCCCGGCGCCCTGCTGGTCGACCTCGGGGTGGGCAGCGGAACCAGTGGATTCGCGGTCGGCTTCACCTCCGACGAGCTGTTCCTCACCGCGGAGCTCTCGGCCCTGGAGTCCGCGGGCAAGAGCGAGGTGGTGTCACAGCCCAAGGTGATCACCGGCGACAAGCAGAAGGCGAACATCAAGTCGGGTACCGAGATTCCGTTCCAGCAGGCGGCCGCCAGCGGCGCGACCGCCGTGCAGTTCAAGGAGGCGGTGCTGTCGCTTGACGTCACGCCCAACATCACGCCGGACGACCGCATCCTGCTCGACCTGGTCATCAACCAGGACTCCGTGGGCGACCTCGTTCCCAGCGGGCAGGGCGGACTGATACCCGCGATCGACACGACCGAGCTGACCACACAGGTGCTGGTCGGCAACGGCGAGACGGTGGTTCTGGGCGGTGTGTTCCGCACGGAGAGCCTGGAAACCCGCAGCAAGGTACCGTTCTTCGGTGACATTCCCTACATCGGTGCCCTGTTCCGCAATGAGTCCACGCAGCGCACCAAGACCGAGACACTGATCTTCATCACGCCGCGCATACTCGCCGATTCACTCCTCGACTAGGCCGTGGTCAGTAGTGGCATGTCGGCGCTGCGGCGCGTTTTTCTCGTCGGCCCCATGGGCGCGGGGAAAACCACGATCGGGAAATTCCTCGCGCAGGGCCTCGGGCTCGGCTTCGCCGACACCGATGCCGAGGTCGAGCGGCGGACCGGCGCCGATATTCCCTGGATCTTCGATGTCGAGGGGGAAGAAGGTTTCCGTGATCGGGAGCAGCAGGTGGTTCAGGAAATGACCACCTGGGACGACACAGTCCTGGCCACGGGCGGCGGCGTGGTTGTCCGCGAGGGCAATCGCCAGGTGCTCGCCGAACGCGGCTTCGTGGTCTATCTCTACGCCACGCTGGACGAGCAGGTCCGGCGCACGCGCAAGAACAGCAACCGCCCGCTGCTGCAGGGCGATGACCCGGAAGGTACGCTGCGCGAGCTCATGGCCGTACGCGACCCCCTGTACAGGGAGATCGCCGATCACGTCATTGACACGGACGACAGTAGCCCCAAAACTGTAGCCCACCGATTGTTGAAGGAGCTGCGCGCCGCGTAGAACCGCTTGCCCGCAAGCGCAAGCCCACGCGAGCTGTACCACCATGCCCGCTACCCTCATGCACACGCTGCACGTCGATCTCGGTGATCGCAGCTACCCCATACTGATCGGACGCGATCTGCTTGGCGATGCCGCCTGCCTGCGGCCCCACATCGCCGGACGCCAAGTCGCGGTCGTCAGCAACACCACGGTAGCCCCGCTGTTCATGGATCGCCTGCGCACCGCCCTGGGGGGCGACTACGCCGTTATCGAGGTGATCCTTCCGGACGGTGAGTCCTGCAAGACGCTGGAAACGGTAAGCCGGATTTTTGATGATGTCCTGTCGGCAGGTCATGATCGAACAACCACCTTCATTGCCCTTGGCGGCGGGGTTGTCGGTGATATGGCGGGCTTTGCCGCCGCCTGCTACCAGCGGGGCGTGGCCTTCATACAGGTCCCTACGACCCTGCTTTCCCAGGTCGACTCCTCGGTCGGTGGAAAGACCGGTGTCAACCACCCGCTGGGCAAGAACCTCATCGGTGCCTTCTACCAGCCACGGGCGGTCCTTATCGATACACAGGTGCTGCATTCCCTGCCGCCGCGCGAATTTGCCGCGGGGCTGGCCGAGGTAATCAAGTACGGGCTTATCCGCGACCCCGGGTTCCATGCCTGGCTGCAGGACGAGATGACGCGACTGCTGGCGCGGGAAGAAGCGGTCCTCGCCGAGGCCATCGAGCGCAGCTGTGCAATCAAGGCCGATGTCGTCGCGGCGGATGAGCGCGAGGGGGGCGTGCGCGCGATACTCAACTTCGGCCACACCTTCGGGCACGCGATAGAGGCAGCGCAGGGCTATGGCAAGTGGCTGCACGGTGAGGCGGTGGCGGCGGGCATGCTGCTCGCCGCCCGCCTGTCGGCGCGCCGGGGCTGGCTCGCGCACTCTGAGGTGGAGGCGCTGGCCGCGTTGCTGTCGCGCGCCGGGCTGCCCCTGCAGCCTCCCCCCGAGATGACCGCTGCGACCTTTCTCGAGCACATGGCCCGGGACAAGAAAGTCGTCGACGGCCGCCTGCGGCTGGTGCTGCTCAGGTCCCTGGGCCAGGCGCTGGTGGTGGACGATGCCGACGCGGACGAGATTACCGATCTTCTCGAGTCCGTCGCCCAGCCCGGTTGAGACCGTCGACCTGGCCGTTTGTTCCGGCATCTGCAACTGTGTAAAATTACCGGCCCCCCGCCTCCCCGGCCATCTGTCTGAGCATAGGGTGTGCCGCGGTAACCAGTTGAATTATTTATTACTTTTGGATTTTCTATGAGTGCAGGACTGTACAGCCCTGATGAGTTTCGCGACAACTGCGGATTCGGCCTGATCGCGCATACGGCGGGGGACGCCAGTCACCGGCTACTGCAGGCGGCGATCGAGTCGCTGACCTGCATGACTCACCGGGGCGGTATTGCCGCCGATGGCAAGACCGGCGATGGCTGCGGCCTGCTCCTGCAGATGCCGCAGAGCTTCATGCGTGCGGTTGGCGAGGAAAGTCTCGGCGCGCCGCTGCCGCCCGCGTTCGCCGTGGGCCAGGTCTTTCTCAGCGCAGACCCGGCGCGTGCCGAGCTGGCCCGGAGCGAAACCCAGCGCGCCATTGAGGCGCAGGGTCTCGCGGTGGTGGGCTGGCGCGATGTCCCGACCGACAGCAGCGTGTGCGGAGAGATTGCCCT